>CANQAH010000012.1 GCA_947588885.1 uncultured Clostridia bacterium | reverse complement strand
AAGAGGACATTATTAACATTTTCGCTATTTATAACATTTTAAAGTCCGCGTCTTTGTTCTATGTGCTAAATTTTTGTTAAAAAATTTGTGTACAAATTGGGCGGAGCCTTTATATTATAGGAAATTCGGAGAACTTTCTATAAAAAAAATTCCTTAAAATTAAAAATAATTTTAAGGAATTTTTAATTTTTTATTGTTAATATATTGCTGAAATTAGTATATAAACACTATTTCAGCAATAATGATTGCTAAAATCTAAGATAAGGTAGGAAAGAAAAATGTATATCTTAAAAAATAGTTTGGTTTCAATTTTCAGAAATAAAGGAAGGAATATTTTAATTGGAATAATTATTTTAGTAATTTCTGCAAGTGCGACAATTACATTAGCAATAAGGAATACTGCAGATAGACTAGTTAAAAATTATGAAGAAGCACATGAAATAATTGCAACTTTTTCTTTTAATAGAAAGCAACTAGCAGGAAATTTTAAAGGAGGAGAGGATGCTAAAAAAGAGAATATAGAAGCCTTTAATGAAATTGAACAAATAAGTTTGGAAAATGTAAAAAATTACGGAGACAGTGATTATTTAAAAAGTTATTATTATACATATATGACTTCTTTAAATAGTGATACTTTAACAAAAGCAACAGATTCATATGAATATGAAGTAGAAGATAAGCAAACTACAACAAGTTCTACTAGTACAACAACAGGTGGAAATGAAGGAAGAGGTCCAAGAGATGCAGGAGGAGATAGACATACAATAATAAATAACAATACAACTACAGTAATAACTAAAAGCAAAGAAACTTTTCAAAGTGATAGAAATCTAACAGGAGACTTTGAAATAGCTGGTTATTCTTCATATGATGCTATGACAGAATTTGTTAGTGGAGAGTATAAAGTTACTGATGGTGAAATGATTTCTGATTTTTCAAATTTAGAATGTGTTATCAGTTCAGAACTTGCAACTTTAAATGAAGTTTCAGTTGGAAATACAATATCATTAAAAAATCCAAATACTGGAGCTACTTATGAATTTACTGTAAAAGGAATTTATGAAAATAATTCTGAATCTGGTGATTTATCAAATATGTATTCAGTTTCAGCAAATACTATAGTGACTGGAAGCGGAGTTGTTGAAAAGCTAGTAAGTGATGATAATACATTAGTTACAAATATAAGTCCATCTTTTATTTTAAAAGATGAAAATTCTATTGAAGGATTTAAATCAGAATTATCTGAAAAAGGATTAAATGAGTATTATCAAGTAGATACAAATATTGACGAATTAAAGAATGCAACTAAGTCAATTGAAAATGTAAAAACATTTTCAACAACATTTTTAATAATTACTTTAGCTATTGCAGCGGTAGTTTTATTTGTAATTAACATGATAAATATAAGAGAAAGAAAATATGAAATTGGTGTATTTAGAACAATAGGAATGAGCAAATTTAAATTGACAATGCAGTTTGTATTAGAAATTTTAATGGTCAGTGTTGTTATGTTATTTGTTGGAGCAGGAATAGGTAGTGCTCTTTCAAAAGAAGTTGGAAATACACTTTTGAAAAATGAAATAGAATCAGCTCAATCTGAAAGTCAACAAATTGAAAATAATTTTGGAAAAGGTGAAAAAACTACTGAAGGTGGAGAAATGCCACAAGATGGACAAAGACCAGATGATAGAAATATGGATATGAGATTTGATGGAGTTGCACAAGTTCAGGCAATAGATAAGATAGATGCAGTTGTTGATTTTACTGTTATTGCAGAACTACTTGGAATAGGAGTATTTTTAACTATTATCAGTAGTTTAGCATCAATGATTAGCATTCAAAGATTTTCACCACTTACTATATTGAAAGAGAGGTCTTAAAATATGGGAATATTAAAGTTAGAAAAAGTAGGATATAGATATAAAGATGCACCAAAAGATAAATTTGTTTTTAAAGATTTAAATTTTGAGTTTGAACAAGGAAAAATGTATGCGATTAGAGGAAAGAGTGGAAGTGGAAAAACTACACTACTTTCACTTCTAACAGGACTTGAAAAATGTACAGAAGGAACAATTTTATATGATGGCAAGAACTTAAAGAAAATGAATCTTGATAAATATAGAAATACTGATATTGGTATAGTATTTCAAAGTTATAATTTATTACCAAGATTAACTGCTATTGAAAATATTATTTTATCAATGGATGTTAGTAAAGTTAAAGTAAAAGAGAAAAAGAAAAAAGCTTTGGAACTTATGAAGAGTGTTGGCTTAGGAGATGAACATGCCAAAAGAAAAATATTAAAACTATCTGGAGGAGAACAGCAAAGAATTGCCATTGCAAGAAGTTTATCATATGATCCAAAAATAATAATTGCTGACGAACCTACTGGAAATTTGGATAAAGAAACAGAAAATGAAATTTTAAAAATATTTAAAAGATTAGCTAAAAAAGAAAATAAGTGCGTTATAATTGTTACTCATTCACAGAATGTTTGCAATGAAGTTGATGAAATATATGATTTATAAGAAAAAATGCATGTTATAAATGTGAAAATTTGATATATTTACACCTAAATTTATTTATTATATAATGACGTGTATAAAAAGAAAGGAATGATAAATATGCCAAATTTTGATAATTTAAAGAAAACAGATCCAGAAATATATGAAGTTGTTATGGATGAATTAAAAAGACAACAAAATAAAATTGAGTTAATTGCTTCAGAAAATTTTGTTAGTAATTCTGTGATGGAAGCTATGGGAAGTTATTTAACAAATAAATATGCTGAAGGATATCCTGCTGCAAGATATTATGGAGGATGTGAATATGTTGATGTAGCAGAAAACCTTGCACGTGAAAGAGTAAAAAAGATTTTTGGTGCAGAACATGCAAATGTTCAACCACATTCTGGAGCACAAGCTAACATGGCAGTTTATTTTGCAGTGTTAGAACCAGGAGACACTGTTTTAGGAATGAATTTATCACATGGTGGACATTTATCACATGGAAGTAAAGTAAATTCTTCTGGAAAATTATATAATTTTATTCCTTATGGACTTAATGAAAAAACTGGAACAATTGATTATGAAGAATTAGAAAGATTGGCATTAGAAAATAAACCAAAGATGATACTTGCTGGTGCAAGTGCATATCCAAGAGAAATTGATTTTGCAAGAATAAGAGAAATTGCTGATAAAGTAGACGCATTATTTATGGTAGATATGGCACATATTGCAGGATTAGTTGCTGCAGGACTTCATCAAAATCCTGTTAAATATGCCGACATAGTAACAACAACAACTCATAAAACACTTCGTGGACCAAGAGGAGGATTAATACTTTGCAAAGAAAAATTTGCTAAAGCTATTGATAAAGCTGTATTCCCAGGAACACAAGGAGGACCTTTAATGCATGTTATAGCTGCAAAGGCTGTATGTTTTGGAGAAGCTTTGAAACCTGAATTTAAAGAATATCAAAAACAAATAGTAAAAAATGCAAAAGCATTATCAGAGGAACTATTAAAATTAGGATTTGATTTAGTATCTGGAGGAACAGATAATCACTTAATGTTAATAGATTTAAGAAATAGACATATCACAGGTAAAGAATTAGAAACAAGATTAGATGATGTAGGAATTACTGTTAATAAAAATGCAGTACCATTTGATACAGAAAAACCAACAATTACAAGTGGTATAAGAATTGGAACTCCAGCAGTTACAACACGTGGATTCAAAGAAAAAGAAATGGTTGAAATTGCACAACTTATCAATATGACTGTAGACCATTATGAAGATAAAAAAGATGAAATTAGACAAAGAGTTGCTAAAATATGCAAAGAACATCCATTATATACATAATAATTTAGAAATTATTGGAACAAAAGCGGACATTTTTATATGTCATACTAAATAAATTTATTGCAAAGTCCGTGTCTTTGTTCTATGCGCCAAATTTTTATTAAAAAATTTGTGTGCAAATTGGGCGAAGCCTTTATATAATAATCTTACAAAAGCGTAAGGTTATTATTTTTTTGCTTATATGTGTTATAATGTGGCAAAGGAGCGGCTATGAAGAAAATATTAATTGTTGAAGACGACGAAAAATTGCGAAAAGAATTAGAAATCTTTTTACAAAATAATGGCTATGAGGTTGAAAGTTTAAAAAAGTTTGATGATACAATACAAGAGATTTTAGATAGTAAATCAGACTTAATTTTGTTAGATATAAATTTACCAGGAGCAGATGGAGAATTTGTATGTAAGCAAGTTAGAAAAAAATCAATTGTTCCAATAATAATTATTACTAGCAGAAATAATGAATTAGATGAACTTTTAAGCATTCAATCTGGGGCAGATCATTATATTACAAAGCCTTTTAATATTCAAATTTTGCTAGCTAAGATGGATTCAATATTGAATAGAGCTACAATGGGAAAAATGCAAGAAAAAATTGATTGTGGCGAATTTAATTTAAATATTTCAAAAAGCTGTTTAGAAAAGAATGAAAAGAAAATAGAGCTTACAAAAAATGAATTTAAAATTATGAAGTATTTAGTTGAACATAGAGGAAAAATCGTTTCTAGAGATGATATTATGGATTTTCTTTGGGAGACTGATTGCTTTATTGATGATAATACATTAACTGTAAATATGACAAGATTAAGAAAAAAGCTTGAAGAATTAAACTTGAATGATTTGATAGAAACTAAAAGAGGTCAAGGATATATGCTAAAATGGGAGGAAAAATGAGTTTTAAAAACTTTTTAAAAGATAAATTATGGCAAATATTTTTAATTTGTTTTGTGGTAGTAACAATTGAGATATTTTTATTAGTATATCCTTTAGATACTTTTGTAAAAGTTTATATAGCAGTTGCTATTCTTATGGCATATTTAATAGGGATACTTATAGAATATTTTATAAAGAATAATTATTATAAAAAAGCTTTAAAATTACTTGATGAATTAGAAGAAAAATATTTAGTAACAGAGATAATTGAAAATCCAAATTTTTCTGAAGGAAAAATTTTTAAAAATATTTTAGAGCAAGCAGAAAAATCAATGCATGAAAATGTTAATAAATATAAATATTTACAAGAAGATTATAAGGAATATGTAGAACTTTGGATACATGAAATAAAAACACCAATAGCTACAAGTAAAATGATTATTGAAAATAATAAGAATGTAGTTACAAAAAGTATTGATGAAGAAATAGATGAGATTGAAAATTATATAGAACAAGCTTTGTATTATGCAAGAAGCAATACTACAGAAAAGGATTATTGCATAAGTAAAAGTAAATTAGAAGATATAGTAAATGAATGTATTAGAAAAAATAAGTCACTATTATTAAATAAAAATATAGTAATAAATATACACAATTTAGATTTAGAAGTTGATACAGATAGCAAATGGATTGTATTTATATTAAATCAAATTGTCCAAAATAGCATAAAATATATGAAAGAAAAGAATTCTGAAATTGAAATTTATGCTAAAAAAGGAAAGGAAAATGTTATTTTATATGTGAAAGATAACGGGATTGGCATTAAAGAAAGTGAAATTGGAAGAGTCTTTGAAAAAGGATTTACTGGAACAAATGGTAGAACAATAAATAAAAAATCTACAGGGATTGGTTTATACTTATCTAAAAAATTGTGTAACAAGTTAGGGATAGGAATAGAAATTGATTCAAAAATAAATGAGGGAACAGAAGTTAAGCTTATTTTTCCAAAAGGAAGTTATAATTTAGATTGATATAAATTTAGTATAACAAATTTAATATTAAAATCAAAACCACATAAGTAATGAATATCAGAACTTATGTGGTTTGAATTTATTTTTATAGGGAAAAATAATTAATTAAAAAGTTATCTATATTGATATACATATGTTGTATTATCAATCTTAATATCTATTTCGACTGGTGTGTCTGTTTCGTCAGCTATACTTTTTGGCATTTCAGCTAAGAAATATATTTGTTGATTAGTTAATGGTTTAATGGTTTTATAAATGGTAAAACCAAGAGTATCATCTGGGATTGCTGAAAAACTTGTATAAGTATATGATCCTTTATATTTTACAGTGACTTTTGCTACAGAATCAGCATCTAGATTGATTGTAGAAATATTTTTACAATCAAGAACAACATATAGATAAGTATTTGAAGAATCATCTACTTCATAATGACTATAAAGATAAGAATTAGTTTTTGGTGGTAAAACATCTTGAGCAAAAGCTGCACTTACAATACTAGCTTCAACGTCTTTTCCAGTCATGACTTGTCCTATAGAAACTGTATTGTCTTGTTGTTGAACTGTTGATGTACCAGAATTACTAGATTGATTAGTTGAATTAGATGTATTTGAAGAATTGCTATTTGCACCATAAATAACAATGAATGCTATTAATAATGTTACAAGTGATAATGCAAATCCTGCAATTGCATTTCCTTTTTTGCCTTTAATAGCCATTCCAATTGAACCAAAAATGGCAGCCAGAAGTCCTAAAATTATTGATAAATAATTTAGAATTGGAATAAAAGAAAGACATATGCCTACAATACCTAATACTAATGCAGCTGTTCCACATGAATTATTTTGATTATTTACTTCATCTGCTTTATCTGTTTCTTTGTTTTTTTCTTTATCTGCATCCATAATATTATTCTCCTTTTTAATTTTTTATATAAATAGAATAACATAACTGACCTTAAAAATCAATACCAAAAAATAACGGTTCAATAATATATCAAAAAATGATTATACTATTTAAAGTAATGAAATTAAGGTGATAAAATGAAAGTTGAAAAGTTTGAAAAATTTAGACCAGAAAATTATAAAAATATTGATATAAAATTTACATTAAGATTACCCGAGGAGTTGCATCAAGAAATATCAGCATATTCTAACAAACATAATATTTCAATGAATACTTTAATTATTAATTGTATAGAATATGCTATGGCTAATAAGGAAGATTAATTTTTATATTATTTTTAAATTTTAAATTTTAATTTTCATTTTGTAAAATAATTTGGGAATTTTAGTTAAAGTTGTGATAAACAAATGTATAATTGTAGCAAAGAAGGAAGGTAAATTGCCTTCTTTTTTTATGCATAATAAGAAAATTACGACAAAAATTATCTTTCATTTATGTAAGATTAATGTAAGATAAATCAATGGAAATTTATAAGAAATGAATGTAAAATGTTTTCAAGTTGAAAGGAGTTTTAACATGGAAAAAGTTTTAGAGGTTAAAAATATTGAAAAATATTTTGGTAAAAAAACTAATTTAACTAAAGCAATAGATAACATAAGTTTTGATGTAGAAAAGGGAGAATTCCTTGGAATTATGGGAGCTAGTGGCTCTGGAAAAACAACTCTTTTAAATTGTATTTCAACAGTAGATAAAGTTACAACAGGTCACATATTTGTAAATGGAGAAGATATTACAAAGTTAAAAGGAAATAAACTAAACAAATTTAGAAGAGAAGAACTAGGATTTATTTTTCAAGATTTTAATTTATTAGATACTCTTAACTGCTTTGAGAACATTGCGATAGCTTTAACAATTCAAAGAATAAATCCTAAAGAGATAACAGCAAGAGTAAACCAAATTGCAGAGAAGCTAGAAATAAAAGATATTTTGAAAAAGTATCCATATCAAGTATCAGGTGGACAAAAACAAAGAGTGGCATCTGCAAGAGCAATCATCACAAATCCACAATTAGTTTTAGCAGATGAGCCAACAGGTGCGTTAGATTCAAAATCAGCAAGACAATTATTAGAAAATTTTGAATATTTGAATGATTCGTTTAATGCAACAATACTAATGGTTACACATGATGCTTTTACTGCTTCTTATGCAAATAGAATTTTATTTATTAAAGATGGAAAAATATTTAATGAACTAGTAAAAGGTGATGATTCTAGAAAAGAATTTTTTGAAAAGATAATTGAAGTTCAAACACTACTTGGAGGTGATTTGAACAATGTTATTTAAATTGTCTTTTAAGAATATTAAAAAAAGTATTAAAGATTATACAATTTATTTTATTACTTTAGTTTTAGGTGTTGCTATTTTCTATATGTTTAATTCATTAGATAGTCAACAAGCAATGCTTGAAGTTTCAAAATCTACTAGAGAAATAATAGGCCTTATGATTGAATTGTTAAGCTATCTATCAGTTTTTGTCGCAGTTGTACTTGGTTTACTTATAGTATATGCTAGCAATTTCTTGATAAATAGAAGAAAAAAAGAATTTGGTATATATATGATTTTAGGAATGGGCAAAAGACAAATTTCCAAAATTATATTGATAGAAACAATTTTTGTTGGAATTATTTCTCTTGCTGTAGGTATTACAGTTCGGAATATTTGGATCACAATTTATGTCTATACTTGTAGCAAAGATGTTTGTTGTTGATGTAACAGAATTTCAATTTGTGTTTTCTGAAGCTGCCTGTATAAAGACATGCATATATTTTGCAATAATGTATTTGGCAGTGATGTTTTTTAATACAATTACTGTTTCAAGGTACAAATTAATTAACTTATTAAATGCAAATAAGAAAAATGAAAAGATAAAAATTAAGAATCCATTTATTGCAATTATAATTTTCTTAATAGGAGCATCAATATTAGGATATGCATATTGGTTTGTACTTCGTAGTCCTAATGGTTTATCAGCAAGAGATTTGATAAAGCCAATTTTATTAGGAATTATAGGAACTATATTTATATTCTGGTCTTTGTCTGGATTTATTTTGCAAGTTGTTCAAATACGAAAGAAAACATATTTGAAAGATGCAAATATGTTTGTGTTAAGACAAATAAATAGCAAAATTAATACAACTGTTATTAGTATGAGTGTTATTTGCATAATGCTGTTTGTAACTATTTCAATTTTATCTTCAAGTTTATCACTAAAAAATTCACTTCAAAATGATTTATTAAAATATACACCTGTTGATATTAATTTAGAGAAAACTGCAAACTTAGGAGATGAATATGAATATTATGGCAAAATACTTAGTACAACAGAAGAACAGAGAATAGATTCAAGAGTTTCTATTCAAGATACAATGAAAAACAATGGTGTAGATTTAAGTATATTTAAAGAGATGGTTGAAATACCTATATATGATCAAGATGATTTAACTTTTAAAGATTTTCTTGGAGAAAAGTACGAAGAAACTAATGCAAAGTATCCTTTTCTACTTTACAGTAAAGTAGAATCAATTTTAAAAATTTCTGATTATAACAAGATTGCAAAGCTTTATGGAATTGAACAATATGAACTAAATGATGATGAGTATATTGTTGTTTGCAATTATGATAATAATGCAGAAGTAAGAAATTCTATATTGGAAACTGGTCATGAACTTGAAATTGCAAATAAAAAATATAAACCTAAATATAAGGAATGCAAAAATGGTTTTATAGAAATTTCAGAATCACATACAAATCCTGGAATTATTGTAGTACCAGATAGTTGTGAATTTAAAGAAGAAAATATAGATATGAAATTTTTTGCAGCAAATTATAATGCAGATACAGAAGAAGGAAAAAAGGAAATAGAAAGTATTTTCTTGGAAGGTAGTCCCTTTGTTAATGAACTAACTTCTAAAGGAATAAATTTAGATGGATTAACAAAAATTAGTCTATTTGAGGCAAGTGTTGGAATATCAACAATTGTAATATTTATAGCAATTTATCTAGGTATTATATTTTTAATTGCAAGTGCAGCAATACTTGCATTAAAACAATTAACTGAAAGTAGTGACAATAAATTAAGATATTCAATTTTAAGAAAAATTGGTTGTGATGAGAAGATTATTAATAAATCATTATTCATGCAGATTGGTGTATTTTTCTTTATGCCACTTGCATTAGCACTAGTGCATTCAATATTTGGAATACAATTTGCTGTTAGAGTATTAGATGTACTTGTATCTTCAAAATATTTAATACCTTCAATTATTGGAACAGCCATAATTATATTATTAATTTATGGAACATATTTTTTAGCAACATATTTTGAAAGCAAAAATATTATAAGCGAAGATGATTAAAATTAGATCCCTCTTTTATTGGAAAATTGTCAATTTTATATTGGCAGTTTTCTTTTTTTGTACATTGTTTTTAAATATTAAATATGATAGAATCAAGAAAATTGTAAAAAATACTGGGAGAATATTAATTTGGAGATCTTGATACTTATATTATTTTGTTTTATTTTACCGTTTAGTATTTTAATAAAGCCTATTATAAATGGAATAAAACAAAAAGAAAAATTAATAGATTTTATAAAGAAAAATAAAATAGAAATATGTATGTTTTTTATAATAATTATTGGAAGCTTTGTTAGATTATTTGCTATAGGACAAATGCCTAATGCTTTAAATGTAGATGAAGCGTCAAGTGGGTTTGATGCATTTTCTTTGATGAAATATGGAATAGACAAAAAAGGAAATCACTTGCCAGTAGTTTTATATGCATGGGGAAGCGGACAAAGTGTTCTGTATTCATTAATATCAATACCATTAATTATACTAGGCGGACTTACTGAATTCACAATGAGAGCTCCTATGGCAATTGTTGGAATTGCATCATTGTATATTATGTATTATTTGGTAAAAAATATTTTTGAAGATAAAAAAATTGCTCTTTTAAGTTTATTTGTTTTTGCAATATGCCCATGGCACATAATGAAAAGTAGATGGGGAATGGAATGCAATTTATTTCCTGATTTAATTTTGCTTGCTGTTTTATGCTTAGTTTTAGGTTTAAAAAATAAGAAAAACTTACTTCAATTTTTATCTTTTATAATTATTGGAATATCTGCATATTCATATGCAACTTCTTATTTATTTTTACCTGTATTTGTAGTACTTTTACTTGTATATTTAATTGGAAAAAAAGAAATTTCAATAAAAAGGGCAATTTTGTTTTTAGGAATTGTTTTTATAATTTCTTTACCTTTAATAATTTATCTAGCAATTAATAGTTTTGGATTACAACAAATTTCAATTTGTGGTATAACAATGCCAAAATTGCTTGAGAATAGATATGAAAAAGTTTCTACAATTTTTTCTGATCATATTATTGAAGATTCTGTAGATAATTTACTTGCAACTGTAAGATTATTTATATTACAATATGATAATCTTGATTGGAATGCTCTTAAAAATTTTGGAATTATGTATTTAATTAGTTTTCCTTTCTTTATAATAGGTGTAGTACAATCAATAAAAAAATATAATAAAAATATATTTAATCAAATTATGAATATTTGGATGATCGGTTCTTTAGTATTAGCAGCATTTTGCCAAATAAATATAAATCATATAAACATAATTTTTATACCATATGTTTATTATATTTCTTTAGGAATATACGCATGTATTGAAAAATATAATGTATTGCTACCATGGCTAATTTCAGCATATGTATTATGCTTTATATTGTTTATTCAAGAGTATAAGAGCCAAGATTTTAATGATTATTTTACTTTTACATCAGGTGTGAAAGAAGTAGCTGAATATTGCCAAAATTCAGATGCAGAAAATATTTATTGTCAATATTCGTTTAAAGAACCATTCATATATTTCATGTTTTATCAAGAATATAATACATATGATTATATAAATACAGTTCAATATTTGGAAGAAGATAGAAGTTTTGAGAATGTAAAATCATTTGGAAAATATAACTTTTATTTGCCAGAAGATGTTAAGGAAAATGATATTATAATTGTTCCAAAAGGAACTGAATTAGGATATGATGAAAAATATAATAATAAAGTAACTATAAATCAATTTGATATTTATGAATATTAATGTGGAGGAAATTTAATTTGAAAAAATTAATTGTCGTTGATGGAAATAGCATTGTAAATAGAGCTTTTTATGGCATCATGGGAAGTAAAATGTTGCAAACTGCTGATGGAACTTATACTAATGCTGTTTATGGATTTTTAGCAATATTATTTAAAGAATTAGAAGAAGTAAAGCCAGATTATATTGCTGTTGCATTTGACTTAAAAGCACCTACAGCAAGACATAAAATGTATGAAGGATATAAGGCAACAAGAAAAGGTATGCCAGATGAACTTGCAAGTCAAATGCCAATTCTAAAAAATGTTTTAAGAGCAATGAATATTACAATTATAGAAAAAGAAGGATATGAGGCTGATGATATTTTAGGAACTTTATCAAGAGTTGGCGAAAATGCTGGAATTCAAGTTGTACTACTTACTGGTGATAGAGATTCTTTTCAACTTGCAACAGATAAAGTTTCAATTTATATTCCTAGAACTAAAGCAGGAAAAACTGAAACAGACATTTTTGATAGAAAAAAAGTTTTAGAAGTTTATGGTGTCGAACCAAAGCAAATGATTGAAGTAAAAGGACTTCAAGGAGATACATCAGATAATATTCCTGGTGTTCCTGGAATTGGTGAAAAGACAGCTCTTGCTTTAATCCAAGAATATGGAACAATTGAGAATTTATATGAGAAAATTGAAAAAGGTGAAGATAACATAAAAGGAAAGCAAAGAGAAAAAATTGTTGAAAACAAAGATTTAGCAATGTTATCAAAAACTTTGGGAACAATAAATTTAGAAACTCCTATAGATAAAACATTAGAAGATTTGAAAATGCAAGAATGGAATAAACCAGAAGTATTAAGCATTTTTAGAGAATTACGTTTTAACAGATATATTGAAAGATTTAATTTATTAGAAGATGCGCCTGTAGAAAAAGAAGAACCAGAAAATGAAATTGAATTTGAAAAATTAACTATTTCAAAAGAAGAATTTTCTTCATTAGAAGAAAAAATCTTAAAAGATAAAATTATGTATTTTTATCTTGATACAAAAGAGGATGAAAATTCAATTTTAAAACAAAAAGTAAAAGCTATTGCAATTTATAATAAAGATGAAAATAAGGTTTATGAGTATAAAACAGATAATATTTTAGATTTTCAAAATTTGTTTGAAAATAAAGATGTATTGAAATGCAGCTATGACTTAAAGACTGTTTATATATTATCAGAAGAAGCTGGAATTTCTCCACATAATTTTATGTTTGATATTAAAATTGCTGGATATTTATTAAACTCAACAACTAATTTATATTCAATTTCAGATTTAATGAAAACATATTTAAATAGAGAAATAGAACAAGTATCTGAAAAAGATGAACAAATGAATTTATTTGATGTTCAAGAAGAAAAAGTTGATGATAAAATATTTATATATGCTTATTCTATTGGTGTTTTGAAAGAAATTCTTGAAAAAGAACTTAAGAAAAATGAAATGCTTGATTTATTTAATAATATTGAAATGCCAGTATTAGAAGTTTTAGCAGATATGCAATTTCAAGGAGTATATGTTGATAAAAATGATTTAATTTTGTATGGAGAAGAATTAAAGCTAAGGTTAGATGAATTAACAAAAGAAATTCATAATCTGGCAGGTGAAGAATTTAATGTAAATTCAACTAAACAATTAGGAGAAATTCTTTTTGAAAAATTGAAATTGCCTGTAATTAAGAAAACTAAAAATGGATATTCAACAGATGTTGAAACTTTAGAAAAACTACAAGGTGAGCATGAAATAATAGATAAGATTTTAGAATATAGACAACTTGCAAAATTGAATTCAACATATATTGAAGGAATGATTCCTTATATAAATTCAAAAACTGGCAGAATACATTCATATTTTCATCAAACGGTTACTGCTACAGGAAGGATAAGTAGTACAGAACCGAATTTACAAAATATTCCTACAAGAATTGAACTTGGAAAAAAATTGAGAAAAGTTTTTAAACCTGCTGAAGGAAAATTATTTGTAGATGCAGATTATTCACAAATTGAACTTAGAATTTTAGCACATGTTTCTAAAGATGAGACAATGGTCGATAACTTTAACCATGATGAAGATATCCATGCACAAGCTGCATCAAGAGTATTTGGAATTCCACTTGAAGAAGTAACAAAAGAACTTAGAAGCAAAGCAAAAGCTGTTAATTTTGGTATTGTATATGGAATAAGTGATTTTGGACTAGCTGCTCAAATTCATACTTCAAGAAAACAAGCAAAAGAATATATAGAACAATATTTGGAAAAATATGATGGCATAAAGAAATTTATGGATAATGTAGTTGAAGAAGCAAAAGAAAAGGGATATATTGAAACAATGTATAAAAGAAGAAGATATATTCCAGAACTAAAATCAAAGAATTATATGGTTAGAAAATTTGGTGATAGAGTTGCAATGAATACTCCAATTCAAGGAACAGCAGCAGATATAATGAAAATTGCAATGATAAATGCGTATAAAGAGTTAAAAGAAAAAGGATATAAATCAAAAATAATCTTACAAGTACATGATGAATTATTAATTGAAACTGAAACTAGTGAATTAGAAAAGATTAAAGAATTGCTAGTTAATTGCATGGAAAATGCTGCAAAACTTTTAGTACCTCTTAAAGTAGAAGTATCAGAAGGAAAAAATTGGTATGAAGCGAAATAAAATAGTCACATTATTTGTGATATTATGCTTAATATTTTCTATATTACTTTTAGCAAAAGGAATATTTAATTATATTTTTCCAATTAAATATTCGGAATATGTTGAAAAATATGCTGAAGAATATGATATAGATAAAAATTTAATATATGCTGTAATTAAACAAGAAAGTAATTTTAGAAATGATGTAAATTCAAAAAAAGGTGCTAAAGGATTAATGCAATTAATAGATAGTACCGGAGTTCATGTCGCATCCCAACTTGGATATGATGAACATGATTTGTATGATCCAGAAACTAATATTGAATTTGGAACAAGATATCTTTCAAATTTAATAAAAAAATATGAAAATTATAAATTAGCAATTACTGCATATAATGCAGGCGAAGGAAATGTAGATACATGGATTAAACAAGGTATTATAAAATCTGATGGTAGTAATTTGGAAAATATACCATTCAAAGAAACCAATATGTACGTAAGAAAAGTTTTAATTAATTATAAAATATATTCAAAACTATATTAAAAGGAATATTCTTTTTTATAATATTTCTAACAAATGAAATATTATAAAAACTATTCCTTTTTTTTATGTTATATGATAAAATGTGACAAAATATTAATGCTTTGGAGGTAGTAATTATGGAGTTTAAAAAATGTCCTCGTTGTGGTAGCTTTTTTCATTCAGATTTAGAGGTTTGCCAAAGTTGCAAAACAAATGAAGTTTTAGATATAGAAAAATTGAGAAATTATATCGAAATGAATGGTACAAAAGGTTGTGACAATATTCAACAAATGGCTGTTGATACAGGTATTAATGCAAAAAATTTGAATAGATATTTATCAAATGATGAATTTTCAGAAAAGGTAAAATTAGATAAATAATTTGGCAGAAAGGAAAAAATGGATAAATGACTAATGTATTTGACATATTAGAAGAGAGGGGTTATGTTGAACAATTAACTCATCCAGATGAAATAAAAAAATTATTTGAAAAAGAGAGTGTACGTTTTTATATTGGAATAGATCCAACTGCTGACAGTTTACATGTTGGACATTTCATTTCTTTAATGGTTGCATCACATATGCAAAAAGCAGGACATAAACCAATAATATTAATGGGTGGAGGAACTGCTGTTATTGGTGATCCATCTGGAAAAACTGATATGAGAAAAATGCTTACTATAGAAGATATAGATAAAAATGTTGCTTCTATAAAAAAACAAATTGAAAAATTTTTAAGCTTTGAAGGTGAAAATGCCGCTATTATCGTAAATAATGGAGATTGGTTAAGAGATTTAAAATATCTTGATTTTATGAGAAAAATTGGTGTGCATTTTTCAGTAAACAAAATGTTAGCTGCTGAGTGTTATAAAAATAGATTGGATACTGGATTAACATTTTTTGAACTTGGATATATGTTAATGCAATCTTATGACTTTTTATATTTGCATGATAATTATGGTTGTAAATTGCAAATGGGTGGAAATGATCAATGGTCTAATATAATAGGTGGAGTTGAATTAATTCGTAAAATTGGTAATGATGATTCTTATGGTTTTACTTTTAAACTTCTTACAACAAAAGAAGGTAAAAAAATGGGTAAAACTGAAAAAGGAGCATTGTGGTTAAACCCTGAAAAAACATCTCCATATGAATTTTATCAATATTGGAGAAATGTTGCAGATGAAGATATTGAGAATGTTATGAAGCTTTTAACATTTTTAGATGTCAAAGAAATAGAAGAACTTACTAAATACAAAGATGAGAGAATAAATGAAGCTAAAAAGATTGCTGCTTTTGAAATTACAAAATTAGTTCATGGAGAAGAAGAAGCTAAAAAGGCTGAAGAAGCTACAAAAGCTTTATTTGAAGGAAAAGGAAATGTTGATACAATGGAATCAACAGTAGTAGAAAAAAATATTTCTATTGTTGATGCAATTGTTTTAACAGGAATTGTTTCTTCTAAAGGACAAGCTAAAACATTGATTACTCAAGGAGCAATTACTTTAAATGATGAAAAAATTGATGATATTTCTTATGTTTTAAAAGATTCAGATTTTTCTGAAGGATATGCAATTTTAAAGAAAGGCAAAAAAATTTATCATAAATTAGTTAGACAGTAAACATTTTTGGCAAGTGAATTGAGAGAAAGGATAAAAGATGAAGAAATTTATTAGTGCAATATTTCCAATAATAATGATGCTTATTGCGTCTGTTGCTTGTGCTGGAATTTATATGTTTTTTACAAATAAATTTTCATTTGGAAGTGGAGAACAACCAGTTACGGACAATAATCAGAATTTAACAGCTAATGATACTTCTGTGATTTTATCTGAAAATGAATTACCAAGGATAGGTACATCGATAGCGACTCAGTCACTGGCTTTAAGCATAATAAAAGATTTTACACAAAATAACAATGTTTCTGATAACTTGCTATATTGTTTTGATGTGGAAAATGGATACCAAAGATTGATAAATGGAGAAATAGATGTATTAATTACAACAGAACCATCTGAAGAAGCATTGTCTTTAGCACAATCAACTGGAAATGAATTTGATTTGCAACCAATTGCAAAAGAGGGTTTTGTTTTTTACGTCAATAAAAATAATCCTATAAATTCTTTAAAAGTTTCTGAGGTACAACAAATATATACAGGACAAATTACTAATTGGAGTCAAGTTGGTGGAAATAATTCTGATATTATCCCATACCAGAGAGTATCAGAATCTGATGTACAAAAACAAATGAAATCTGTTGTTATGAAAACATTAGGTTTAATGAATCCACCGATGGAAAATTTTTATGACAAAGTATATGGAAACATAAATGATGTACCTGCGATTTACAATAATAGTGAAAATGCGATAGGATACGGCTTTTACAATGAATCAAATGTATTATATGATTTTGGAGATAATATTGATAATGCAGTAAAAGTTTTAAAAATAAATGATGTAGAAGCAAATTATGACAATGTTCATAATGGAACATATCCTTTTATAACAAATTATTACCTCGTGAAATTAAAAAATAGTGGATCTGAAACTACAACTATATTCCAAGATACACTATTATCAGAAAGAGGAAAAAGAATTATAAAGGAGGCTGGCTATATTGATAATTAGAAAAAATGCAAAAGTATTTTTTATTATCTTCGCGGTAATCCTTTTAATTGTTATTGGTGTTATATTTATTTATAGAAATTCACAAAACAATTCAACAGGTTCACAAGTTATTATTGAAAGTGTGCCAAAGACTATTGGTGAATCTTCTTTAGAAGTAATATCGACAGAAGATCAAATTACTATGGGAGCATTAATGCAAGACACATATGAAAATAATAAATTAACATATGTGTATAAGCAAAGACAGAAAAACGGAGTACAAATTATATATCCTGAAATTTCTGGACTAAATAGTAGTAGTGTAAAAAGTAGTATAAATGGCCAAATAAATGATAGAATTGATAGAATTTTAGATAGTAATACATTTAAATCAAATTCAGATGAGACTGCATATGTAACTGCAATTGTTACTTCAAATTTTTCTGATGTATTATCTGTAAAAATATTTGTAAAATTTACAGATAGTTTTAACAAAAATTATGGTGTTAGTTTTAGATTAGATGATGGGACAAGAATAAAAATAGATGATTTATTTACTGATAATGCACCTAAGAAAAATATTGTTACTTCATCTGCATATAAATCTTTTATAGTAAATTATTATACAGGTGAAGGTATTTCAAATGACTTTTATTCAAACATAGATACAGATATGATGAACTTTTTAACAGAATATAATAGTGGTAAGGTTACAGAATTTTCTTTTACACCTCAAACTATTGAATTATATAGAGAAGGTAAGACTGTAAAAATTGATATGCAGGAATATCATCAGTATATTGCTATATATACAAGATTTGATACAAGTGAAGACTTATATAGTGATGATTACAATAATGGAAAAGATATACCTGTTTTTGTTAAAAGACCTAGTTGTGTATATGACTTATATGAAAAACCTAGTAATTCATGTTATATAGATGTGGTTATATATGATAAAAATGGAGAATATGATTTTTCAGAAGGTGAAATGAAAATAATACGAGAATATAGAAATGAATTATATTCTAGATTAGAAGTAATTAGAAAAATGGAAAATGTTTATTATTCAAATTATGTTTCTGTTGAAAGAAAAATAGAAGATAATAATGAAATATTAGTATTTAATGAAAGTGAAAAATATGCTACCGTACAAGATAATTTTAATGATAGAATTTATAATCCGATTTTAGCTGCTCAAAGAGATGTTAATGCAGATGATGACCAGGAATCTAAGATTAATGTTTTGGAAGAAGAAATGATTGGATCTGCAACTCTTGAGAAAAAATTTAATATACAAACTGGAATGGAAATAGTTGAACAAACAGAAGAAGAACAACAGCAACAAGATCAACAACAAGGACAGCAACAAAATCCAAACTCAAATAGTGGAAATGGTTCTAATGAAAATGCAACTAGCAATGAAGTAACACAGAATACTACTAGTAATGAAAACACAGTGACAAATCAAGTGCAAAATCCAGAAAATACTACTCAGGGAGGACAAAATAATAATGGTAATACTTCTAATGGTGAAATTGATGCGCGAGTAACTTTTTAGTTTGTATAAAGGAGAAAAGGATGTTTTTATTTAAAATTAAGACATATGCTTTTATTGGACCATCTGGAACAGGAAAAAGTTATAGAGCTCAATATGTGGCTGGCCAAAGAGATATTAAATTTATAATAGATGATGGACTTTTAATTAAGGAAAATCAAGTTATTGCAGGTGTTTCTGCCAAAAAAGCTCCAACAAAAATTGAAACTGTTAGAAATGCATTATTCGGAGTTGAAGAGAAAAAAATAGAAATTCAAAAGGCTATAAGAAAATATAGACCTAATGCAATTCTTATTTTAGGAACTTCTGATGGTATGGTTGACAAAATTGCAGAAAATCTTGAATTACCACCTATTTCTGAAAGAATATACATAAATGAAGTTGCAACTCAAGAAGAAATGGAAACAGCCAGAAGAATTCGTGTTACACAAGGAAAACATGTTATACCAGTACCTACATTTGAAATAAAAAAAGATTTTTCAGGTTATCTTTTAGATCCACTACAGATATTTAAATCTAAAGGGAAAAATGCAGAACCATATATTGCAGAAAAATCAATTATTAGACCAACTTTTAGTTACCTTGGAAAATTTACAATATCAGATAGTGTATTTAAAGATATAATTGTAACTGTAGCTAAAAAAGTGGAAAATGTTTATAAAATATTGAAAATAAGAGTTGATAAAACTCATACAGATACAGCTGGCGTCCAACTTTATATAGAAGTCTCTATTGAATATGGAGCAAATATGATGGAAACTTTAAAACTATTAAAAAAAGAAACTAGAAAAGAAATTGAAAATTTGACTGCAATGTATATTTCAAGTGTGGATATTGTAGCTAAACAGATTCATTTTCCAGAAGAATAATTTGAAAGGAAGATAAAAATGGTAGTAGCAATTGATGGACCTGCAGGAAGTGGAAAAGGTACAATAACAAAAATAATTTCTCAGAGAATGGGACTTGTCAATTTAGACACAGGCGCAACATATAGATGTGTTGCTTTGGCAAGTTTAAGAGCAGAATTAACTTTAAAAGATGAAGAAAAAATAGTTGATTTAATAGATAGTTTAGATATTGAACTTGAACATCAAAATGGCGAAATAAAGGTAATTTTAAATGGTGAAGATGTGAGCAAAGAAATAAGAACAGCTGAAGTTACAGGAATTGTTTCACAAATATCTTCAATAGTACCTGTTAGGTTAAAAATGGTTGAATTACAAAGAAAATTGGCAAAAGGTAAAGATGTAATTATGGAAGGTAGAGATATTGGCACATATGTTTTTCCAAATGCTGAAGTAAAGATTTATCTTGATGCAGATGTTAGCGAAAGAGCAAGAAGAAGATATAAAGAAAATCAAGAAAAGGGAATAAAATGTACATATGAAGAAGTATTAGATAATATCTTAAAAAGAGACGAAAACGATAAACATAAAGAAATTGGTTCTCTAAAGGTAGCCGATGGTGCTACAATTCTTGATTCTACTAATATGACAATAGATGAAGTTGCTGACGAAGTTGAAAAAATTATCAAAAAAGCAATATAGGAGTAAATAGTGAAAATATTGAGAAAAGTATTATGCATAATTATAAAACCGATTTGTTATGTTTTAGCTAAAATAATATATAGAGTGAAAATTGAAGGAATCGAAAATGTTCCAAAAGATAGTGCGTGTGTAATTTGTGGAAATCACATACATGCAATGGATGCACCTGTTTTATTGGCAGTTACTAATAGAAAAATTAGATTTATGGCAAAAGAAGAATTATGGAAAAGTTTAGGTTTTAGATTTATGGCATTCTTATATCAAGTTTTTCCTGTAAAGCGTGGTAAAAATGATTCTGAGGCTATAAAAGTAGCTTTTAAAATATTAAAAAATAATGAAATATTAGGTATGTATCCAGAAGGAACTAGAAATGGATTAGCTAGAAATATAAAACCTAAAAATGGAGCTGTTAATATTGCAATAAGAGCAGGAGTACCAATTATTCCTTTTGGAGTTGATGGAACATTTAAACCATTTAAAAGAGTTACATATAGATTTGGCAAGCCATTAGATTTTTCGGAATATAAAAATCAAGTGAAAGAAAAAGAAGTTTTAGATAAACTTACTAAAGAAGTTATGGATAAGGTAATTGAATTAAGAGACAAGAACAAAAGCGGACAATAAATGATTTGCAAAAGAAAAACTGTCCTGAAATGTCCGCGTATTTGTTCTAAGTGCCAAATTTTTGTAAAAAAATTTGTGTACAAATTTGGCGAAGCCTTTATATTATATGAAAATGCGGAGCATTTTCATATAATATAACAAAAGCGGACAATAAATGATTTGCAAAAGAAAAACTGTCCTAAATTGTCCGCGTATTTGTTCTAAGTGCCAAATTTTTGTTAAAAAATTTGTGTACAAATTTGGCGAAGCCTTTATATTATATGAAAATGCGGAGCATTTTCATATAATATAACAAAAGCGGACAATAAATGATTTGTAAAAGAAAAACTGTCCTAAATTGTCCGCGTATTTGTTCTAAGTGCCAAATTTTTGTAAAAAAATTTGTGTACAAATTTGGCTATAGGAAATTCGGAAAACTTTCCTATAATATAAAAAGATGAAGTTAAATAAAATTAACTTCTTTTTTTTAGTTTTGCTCCAAATTATATGAAAATGTAATACATTTGTTATTAATATGAAATGGTATACACATAATAGCTATAATATAATAAAATCATAATATTAGATAAGAGAAGGGTTATGGCTATGAGTGAAGAAGAGTTAGAGTTGATGAAACAAATTGATGAGCAAATAGAAATAAATAACAAATTAAAAAAAGAAATAGAAGAGATGGATAGACAAATTGTTGACCATAAGATGAGTATAATGGAAGCAACTAATACTCTAAATAACATAAAAAGAGGAAATATAAAAAATGAAAAATAATGAATTGGTTGTGGTTCACGAAAGTATTTTCAAGAAAATATTAAATAAAATAAAAAGTATATTTGGTAAAAAAGAAACTCCAATGTTAGAAAAAGGCCAAGAAAATGAACCAAAAGAAATTAAAGAGAAAAAAGACGAATTAATAGAAAAATTGTCTAAATTAAAAAGAGAACAAGCCGAATTAGAAAAAAAATATGAAATATATTTTGAAAAACTAAAAAATGTTAGAGTAGAAGAATTAAAATTAACACTAAAAATATATCAAATGGAAGAATTTTATTTGAAAAAAATAAAAGAAGACAAACTTAACATGTTAAGATAGAGGTCTAGTAATGGGAAAATATGATGATGAGGAAAAAAGAAATGAAGCTATAAATAAAATATTGGATCAATACGAAAATTATAAAACTGAAGAAGAAAAAAGAGCAGAAGAACCATCAGCAGAAGAAAGATTAGGAACTTTCAAACAACGAATGAAAGATGTTGCTACTGAATATTATGCAGATTATAATTCAGACGAAAATGAAATATTAAGAACGTATTGTATGAGACAACTTCTTGATTCCCAAACAATTCAAGAAAAATTAAAAAAAATGAATATGCTAAAAGAATCTGTTATGGGGGCAGATTATTATCAATTAATTCATTTACTTAAGATAAAAAATCTAGAGACATTTATTGATAGTGCAGTTATAGAAACAAAAGCATATTTACGAGAATTGGAAGAAACAAAAGAAAACGAAGAAACTGTATGGCAAAAAAAATATGGAATATATAAAAAAGCTCCAAGTGCATTAAAAAATTTTTTAAGAATAAATGAAACTGCAACAAGACCAAACTTAAATTGCGCTGGAAACATAAAAGATCTTACAGCATTACTTGTTGAAGCTAGGTATGGATTTAATAGTACAGTATTTAGAATGGATAATGTTTTTCTTTATTCTAGGAATAGCAAATATCCAGATCTTGCAAATGCGTATACTACAACAAATTTTCAAAGAAAATTAAGGGAAAGATTTATTGGATTACCTGTTGAAGTAGAAGAAAGAATAATGAATGATCCAGAAAAATCAGTAAAATTAAAGAGAGTATATGCAGCTTTTTATGAATACTTCAATGAAAAGAGAAATATAGATTACACGATAAAAGATTTAGAAGAAAAATTTCCAGAACTTTTAGAAGATTCTTCTAAGATGGTGCTTGTGTATAGAAGTGGGAACGTAGATCCTGTTACAGGAAATATATTTGCTAAAAATAGATATGAAAGCTATGGACCAGAAGAACATATTGCAAGAGGTTCAAATCCAAATATGGAAACAGCATATATTTCTGTAACAGAAAGTTCTCTAGTATTACCTGTATATAATATGGCTAAAATGGATGGCAGTGAAATAGATGATAAAAAAAGAGATTTTCCTATAATAATAAATGTACAAAAGATATATGATTTATTAAAAGCAAGACAAAAAGAATTAGAAGGAACTTTAAAATTTGATGGAGAAGTTGATTTACTAGATCTATTAAGTAAAGAATATGAAGAATCTGATCCTATTCAAGAACAATTTTATCAAAGAATTGTAGAATTAGATGAGTTACAACAGTACGAAAAAAGGCCAGACTTGCCAGAATCTTTTTTTAACAGAGATGAAATAAAAGAATCAAATGATAAAAAGAATACAACTAGGAGTTTTGCTTTTGCTTCTGCTGAGTTATTATTTAAATCATCTATACCTCAAGAGGCTATAACTCAAATATCACCAATTTTTATGGAAATTCTTACAATGTTGCCTAATATGCCATATAGTGAAGATGAGTTAGAAAAGAAAACAGAAAGAAAAATTGCTTTAATCAGAGAAAAAAGAGGACAAGGTTACCAATATATAAAAACTAGAGAAGAAAGAAAAAAAGAAGAAGAAGAAAAAAATAAAGTAAAAGAAGAAATTCGAGGAACAAGAAAAGAAATTCTGAATATAAGAAAAAAAGTATTACAAGGGTTACAATCCTCTAAAGAAGGGGAAGAAAATGCTGAAGGATTATCTAAAAAGATAAATAGGAAAATAGAAGAAAATCCTGAAGAATATGGATTAACAGAGTTAGAAGCTGATTTCTTAAAAAGATTTTATATTAAGCAAGAGCCTATAAGTGAATATTTTTATATTCCTCAATTTACAGAAGCTGATTTAGAAGAAATACGAGATATGCTTCCTGACGATATTTCTAGTGTAAGAAGAAAAAAAGATAGTGAATTATTAAAAGTATTTTCAATTGAAGAAATTAAATGGATAAGTGGAGGAGCAAAATTAGAGGATATAAACGCAACTAGACGTTTGCAAATGGAAATGGGAATTAGAACACATGTGATAAAAAAATTGTTATCAAGTGAAAAATTTTTAAGTGATATAGGCGTAAATCTTGAACAATGTCAGGTATCGCAAGAAGATTTTATGAGTGAGCTTAGAAATTTAGTACAAGTATCTGGTGCTAAGCCTGCTTCTAAGAGCCAAAATACTCGGACAGTATACAGAAGATCCAAGAGATTTTTTGGATAGGAGTATTAGACCAACTACTCAAGGCATCGTAAATGAAGATGGTATTGTTTATGTTTTGTCAGATGATTTTACTTACAAAGATGGTGCAGGTAAAGCACAAAAAGTTGCCAAAATACTTCCAGATAAAGTTGAAGTAGAAGGTGATACTGGAAAAATAAGTTCTTTAGTTTATGAATCAAACAAAAGATCTGATACTGTAGGTTTCCATAAAGTAAATTATTCGATGATTGGTCCACAAGGGTTATCAAGTATTCATCAATTTAAAATAGAGCATAGAGCTAAACATGCAGCTGGGAATTTAGGAAAAGTAGCAATTTATTTTTTAGATAAAGAATCAAATCAGAATGAACAATCAGCTAATGCAAGGGAATAGGCGAAGTATAAGTAATAATCTTGAAAAAAAGTAAAAAAAGTGTTATAATAAAGTGATTGCATACGCAATTTAGGAAAAAGGAGGAAACGGAAATGTATACAGCTGAACAAAAAGAATTAATGACAAGAATCTGGGAAAACTTTGAAAAAATTTGTGATCCTAATGTTATTGGGTTACCCGATTCAGCAGCCGTGAACGCTTATGAAAGAGACATTGCAAGACTATGCGAAGAAGATGTTTTTACGCCTGAGGTTCTAAATTTTGCAATGGATCTTATGAAAGAGATCACGGTTCGAAGAGAACAACATGATTCAATGAATTTGGCAAGGATAACGGCGATGACGTATGCAAATTTCCGAATAGAATAGGTCCTTCTTATGACCTGAAAAAGGATTACCTTGCTAAAGGCATATCCGAAAAGGCCAACCGAGAGGTTGGTCTTTTTCATATAATCGGAAAGTTTCGCCACAAATCCACACAAAATTTCTAAAGAAATTTTGGCGTGCGAACAATTGACGCGGACCTTGCAATGATATTAAATAGTGTGATATGTAAAAATGTCCGCTATTGTTATATAATAGGAAAATGCTCCGCATTTCCTATTATATAAAGGCTTCGCTCAATTTGCACACAAATTTTTTAACAAAAATTTGGAACTTAGAACAAAGACGCGGACAATTTAAAATAATTTTTTCTTTTGCAGATCTTTTATTGTCCGCTATTGTTATATAATAGGAAAATGCTTCGCATTTCCTATTATATAAAGGCTTCGCTCAATTTGCACACAAATTTTTAACAAAAATTTGGCACTTAGAACAAATACGCGGACAATTCAGGATAATTTTTTCTTTTGTATATTACATATTGTCCGCTTTTGTTCTAAAATTGACTTTGTAAAGCTAAAAATGTTATAATTATTATGTAAAGTTATTTTACACAAATTTGATTGGAGGATGAGATTATGGCAGAAAGATTAGCGTTTTTTGTCAAAGAAAGCAAGGTATATTCGCGGAAAGTAGAGTTTGAGTGGTGTCCTGGCTTGAGTGCCTCTCAGAAGAAAAAGTCTGTTGCGAATATGCATAGGGTGCTTAACAGCAAGACTCTTGAAGTGAGCACGAAAAGCAACGAAGCAATAGGACTGAAACTGAGTGCGTTTAACTTGAGGCTAGGAGGATACACTCTGGAGAACATATTTCAATCCTCGAAATGCTTTGAGAAAGGGGGACCGTACAGAGATCTGCTTAATGTTTACCCACGAGATGCCAAGCGAGATGAGCGGCTGCAGAACTCCGGGCGTTTGATTGGATTTGACTACGATGGTGAGATGTGGGAATTGGAGCCGAAAACGGCTTTTTACGACTACATTTACATCAAAGCGGTTAAGGAGACCTTAAATCCGGAAGAAATTCAGCAGGTTATTCAGTACGAATACTTCACGGACATTGAGTTTAATCCTAAGAAGTCCATCAACACGCAGGAGAGAACTGTTGCAATCATCAAAGCTATGTTGCAGATGTGTGATGGGGAAATCCCCGAAATGAGCAGAGAAGAATTTATTAAGTACCATAAAACCTTTGTTAAAGCGTGAAATCAAACAGTTTGGAAGGGCTATTGCCCTTCCTTTCTGATTTTATAATAGGAAATTTTTTCGTAATTTCCTATTATGTAAAAAAGTTTCGTTATAAATCTACAATGATTTTGTTGAACTAAAAGTTAATATTGTTTTTATTTATAAAAATTGCTGGGCATTACTTGACATTATAAAAATACTGATGTATAATTTCTAATGTTACTGAAACGTAAAATAAATAATATAGATAAATACTAGAAATAGCAAGGAGGGAATATAATGGCACAACCAAAAAGAAGATGGTCTAAAGCTAGAACAGGGCTAAAAAGATCTACATGGAAAATTGAAGAAAAGAATTTAGCTACTTGTCCACATTGCCATGAACCAGTTATGCAACACAGAGTATGTTCAAACTGTGGATATTACAATGGTAAAGAAGTAGTAACAATTAAAGAAGATAAAAAATAATAAAGGAAACACATTTTAAATGTGTTTTTTTTATGTAATAGGAAATCTTCAAAAGATTTCTAAACAAATGTTGACAGGCTAACAATCGACGCGGACTTTGCAATGAAATTAGGCAGTATGATTCATAAAAATGTCTTATATATAAATAAAAGAGTATTTTATGTAATTAAAAATAGAATTTGGTTGAAATTTGAAACATTATAGTATAAAATAATCTTGTTATATAATAGAAAAGTGCTACGCATTTCCTATTATATAAAGGCTTCGCTACAAATCCACACAAAATTTCCAAAGAAATTTTGGCGGACGAACAATTGACGCGGACTTTGCAATGAAATTAAATAGTGTAATATATAAATGTCCGCTATTGTTCTCAATATATATTAATAAATACAATGATTCAAGACCTAGAAAGGAAAAATAAAAAATGGCAAGACCGGTAGTTGCAATTGTAGGAAGACCAAATGTTGGAAAATCTACTTTTTTTAATTATATAGTTGGACAAAGAATTTCTATTGTTGAAGATACACCTGGTGTTACTAGAGATAGAATTTATGCAGAGTCAAATTGGAGAGGAAGAGACTTTACAGTAATTGATACAGCAGGAATTGAAGAAATGACAGGAGACGTTATATTAAATCAGATGAGAGAACAAGTTGATATTGCTATTTCAGTTGCTGATGTTATAATATTTTTAACAGATGTTCGTCAAGGTGTTACAGCTGCAGATGAGGAAATTGCGATAATGCTTAAAAAATCTAAAAAGCCAGTAGTTCTTGTATGTAATAAAGCAGATAACTTCGGGGAAGCTCCAGCAGAGATATATGAATTTTATAATTTAGGATTAGGAAATCCAATTCCACTATCTGCTGCAAATGCAATTGGAATTGGAGATGTTTTAGATGCCATTTATGAAAAATTTCCTGAAGAAAAAGAAGAAGAATATGATCCAGAAGTGATAAAAGTTGCAATTATTGGAAAACCTAATGTTGGAAAATCTTCTTTAGTAAATAAAATTTTAGGAGAAAATAGAGTAATTGTAAGTGATATTGCAGGAACAACAAGAGATGCAATAGACTCAGAATTTCAAAATGAACATGGTAAATATGTATTTATAGATACAGCAGGAATTAGAAGAAAAAGTAAAGTTAAAGAAAATATAGAAAAATATAGTGTAATGAGATCAAACTTAGCTATAGAAAGAGCGGATGTTTGTATAATGATGATTGATGCAACTGAAGGTGTATCAGAGCAAGATTCAAAAATTATTGGAGAAGCTCATGAAGCAGGAAAGGGTATTATAATAGCTGTAAATAAATGGGACGAAGTTTCCAAAGATAATCATACTACAGAAAAATTTAAAAAAGAAATTTATAATGAATTACCTTTTGCTACATATGCTCCAATAGTTTTTATATCAGCTAAAACTGGTCAAAGAGTATCAAACTTATTTGAAATGATAAATAATGTTGCTAGTCAAAATGCTTTAAAAATATCAACAGCTGTTTTAAATCAAGTTATAAATGAAGCAATTGCTGTTGTTCAACCACCTACAGATAAAGGGAGAAGACTTAAAATTTTTTATGGAACACAGGCATCAACAAAACCACCAACATTTATTATTTTTGTAAATAAAAAAGAGTTATTTCATTTTTCATATGAAAGATATTTAGTAAACTGTATAAGAAATAATTTCGGATTAGAAGGAACTCCAGTTAGAATAATTGTACGTGAAAGAAAAGAAAAGGAGGAATAGATGTGGCTATATATATTCTAGTTTTATTAGTTTCATATCTTATAGGAAGTATAAGTTTTTCTGTAATTTTTACAAAAAAGCTTGCAGGGTTTGATGTAAGAGAAAAGGGAAGTGGAAATGCTGGAAGTACAAATGTGCTTAGAACTGCTGGAAAAGGAATTGCAGCATTAACACTAGTGTGTGATATTTTAAAAGGAGTTGTTGCTATTCTTTTAGCATGGGGAATTTCAGCTATTGATGATGCTGTACATCCAGAGTATCTTATACAACTTGCAGGTCTAATGGTAGTTATAGGACATACATTTCCAATATTTTTTAAATTTAAAGGTGGAAAAGGAGTTGCTACGAGCTTAGGAATTATTTTATTAATTAATTGGCAAATAGGTTTAATATGTTTAGTGTTTGCACTAGTTCTAATGATTTTAACTAGAATGGTTTCATTAGGATCAGTTGCAGCTGCAATATTATTTCCAGTATTAACATTATTTATTACAGACAATTATATAGTACCAGGAGATTACAAAATTTTTGGATTATTATTAGGTATATTTGTTTGCTTCAACCATAGAAGTAATATAAAGAGATTACTTAAAGGAACAGAAAATAAATTTTTCTAAAATATAAATTTGATTAATATATTGGAGACGTAGCTTATACGCCTCTAATATGTTTATATAAATAAAAAGAATACATAAAAAGCAGAAAGGAAAAAGAAAAAATGAAAAAAATAGCAATAATAGGTAGTGGAAGTTGGGGAGCAGCTCTTGCTATTTATATGGCAAAACAAGGAAATGAAATTAAACTATGGTCTTTTTCAGAAGATGAAAAGGATATGATTAACAATGAAAGAAAATGTAAATTTTTAAAGGATGTTACTATACCTGAAAATGTATATTGTTCAACAGATCCAGATGAAGTTATAAAAGATTCTGAGATTATTTTTCATGTTACTCCATCTAAATTTACAAGGAGTACAGTAAAATTATATAAATCATTTGTGAAAGATCAACCAATAATAATTTGCTCAAAAGGATTTGAATCTGAGACTTTAAAAACTTTAGATGAAGTTATGAAAGAGGAATTTCCTAATAATAAAATTGGTGTACTTTCTGGACCTAGTCATGCAGAGGAAGTTTCAATATCAGTTCCTACTGCATTAGTGGCAGCTTCAGATGATTCACAATTATCTCAATATGTAGTTGAAATTTTAAAAAGTGAAACTATGAGAATGTATACATCAAATGATGTTAGAGGTGTTGAATTAGGAGGAGCATTAAAAAATATAATTGCATTTTGTGCAGGTGTTTCAGCTGGATTAGAATTAGGAGATAATACATTTGCTGCACTTTTAACTAGAGGATTAGTTGAAATTTCAAGATTAGGTGTTGCATTAGGAGGAGAAAAAGAAACTTTCTATGGACTTACTGGATTAGGGGATTTAATAGTTACTTGCAGTAGCTTACATAGTAGAAATAGAAAAGCTGGTTATTTAACTGGAAAAGGTTATTCTATAGAAGAAACTAAAAAAGAAGTTGGAATGACAATAGAGAGTATAGATAATATAGAAGTTGCATATAAACTTGCAAAATTACATAACATAGAAGTACCAATAATTAATACAGTGTATGATGTTTTATTTAATGGATTAAATCCAAAAGAAGCTGTAATACAATTAATGACTAGAGATCAAAAACAAGAATAAGGAGGAAATAAAAGATGGGCTTTTTTGATGATTTTGGTAAAAAAGTGACAAATACTACAATGAGTTTTCAGGAAACAACCAATAAAATTGAAAGACAAAATAAATGCAAAAGACAAATTACTGAAAATAATTCTAAAATAGAAAAATGTTATAATGAAATTGGCAAAAAAGTGTACCAATCAGATAAAATAGATAAAGAAGTAAGTTCTTTTATTGATGAAAAGAAAAATGAAATTAATAAGTTAGTTGATGAAAATAAGTCTTTACATTTAGAAATTTTGAAGTTAGACAATAAAGCAATATGTACAAATTGTGAAAGTGAAATAGATGCTAATGCATCATTTTGTCCAAATTGTGGAAAAGAGCAAAATATTGTACCAGAAGGAAAAATAAGATGCAAAAAATGTGGAGAAATAATTGATAAAAACTATGCTTTTTGTTTAAAATGTGGAGCAAAAAATACTGAATTATCAGATGATATAGCTAAAGTAGTTGAAGTAGATGAAATGGCAGAAGCTGATGAACAAAAAAAGTTAGAGGAATAAAATGAGATTAATTGTACAAAGAGTTGATAATGCAAGTGTAACAACAGAAAATGGAGTAATTGGAAAAATAGATAAAGGATTTTTGGTACTACTAGGAGTGACACATACAGATACAAAAGAAACAGCAGATTTTTTAGTGAAAAAATTATGTAATTTAAGAGTTTTTACAGATCAAAATGATAAAATGAATTTATCTTTAAAAGATATAGATGGAGAATTATTGATTGTTTCTCAATTTACACTTTATGCTGACTGTAGAAAGGGAAATAGACCTAGTTTTGTAGATAGTGCTCCACCTGATTATGCAAATAATCTTTATGAATATTTTGTCGAAAAATGTAAAAGTGAAGTAAAAAAAGTTGAGACAGGAGAATTTGGTGCTCATATGGATGTTTCCCTTTTAAATAATGGACCTGTTACAATAATTTTAGAAAAATAAAGTTATAAAATAGGATATCTTTCATATATATATTTTATAATATCATTGATATTAGAAGAGGTAACTTTTATAAAAATATCTTCGTCAAGATTTATCCATGCGGAAATGTTATATTTATCACTATTATCAATGACTACGGAAATTAAGTCTATTAAATCAGTTGGATTTTCAAAAGAAAATATTTCCGTTGACAATTTATTAGTATTATTATAAAATTTATTCAAGAATGATGATAATTCATTTTTATCATTACAGAATAGCTGAACAGTAAGTTTTTGCATAGCATAGCTCCTTTTTATTTATATTTATAGTTATTATTTTTACCCAAAAATATAAAAAAATAAAAAAAATGTGTAAAAAAGCTTGCAATGTTCAGAAATTATGCTATAATAAATAATGTAATATTTAAATTTGAGTATGAGGAGTAGAAAAATGAAGAATACAAATAAATTAAAAATACTAGTAGTTATATTGATGGGAATTTTAATTCTATGTTCTGCAAGAATGACATTTGCAGCACAAGCAATAAATAATATTACAACAATACCAGCTACAGATCAACCAAGTGCAACTAATAATACATCATTAAACAATATATCAAACACTTCTGGAACACAACCTAATAATACTTCAAATAATGCAATAGTTACAAATAAAGTAAATAACACTAGCAATAATACACAAAATACTACTTTACCAAAAACTGGTGCTGAATTATCTGTTGGTTTGGTTGGATTAATTTCATTTGTTTCAATTTCTGCTATTTACACATATATAAAAGTTAGAAAATATAATATTTAGTAAATAACTTTGAGAACTGCTTTTAGCAGTTCTTTTTTATCTTATAGGAAAGTTCTTCGAATTTCCTATAAGATAAAGGCTTCGCCCAATTTGCACACAAATTTTTTTACAAAAATTTGGCACATAGAACAAAGACGCGGACTTTGCAATAAATTTATATAGTATGGCATATAAAAATGTCCGCTTTTGTTCTATAATATGAAATTTTCGCTACAAATCCACACAAAATTTCTAAAGAAATTTTGGCGGGCGAACAATTGATACGGACTTTGCAATGAAATTAATAGTGTGATATATAAAAATGTCTGCTTTTGTTCTCATTATTATAAATATTGTGTTCAAAGAATGAGAAGTAGTTTATATAGAAATATTAAAAGAATAAATGAAAATAAATATTAAGTAAAACTTAATAATGTAAGTCTTAAAACGATTTATATTATTGAGTTTTATTTATTGTTGAAAACCTAAATATAAATATTGAAAAAATTTTTTCTATGAAATATAATGATTCCGGAAAAATAATTAAGAGGAGAAATAAGATGTACGAAGTATTTGCAGACATGCACATTCATATAGGAAGAAGCGAAAATAATAAACCAATAAAGATAACGGCAGCTAGAAGTTTAAATTTTGCTAATATTGCCAAAGAATGTGTTGAAAGAAAAGGAATAAATATTGCAGGAATTATAGATTGTGCTTCTCCATATGTAATAGAAGATATTGAAAATTTCTTAAAAACGGGAGAAGCTTTTGAAATAGAAGATGGAGGAATAATATATAAAGATAAAGTTTGCATTATTTTAGGAAGTGAAATTGAAACATCTGAAATAAATGAAAATGGAAAAACTGGAAGTGCGCATAATTTATGCTATTTTCCAAAATTATCAGATATAAAAGCATTTTCAAAAGAAATGTCTATACATATAAAAAATATTACACTAAGTTCACAAAGAGCTGACATATCAGCATATGAATTAATTAGTATTGTTCAAAAATATAATGGAATTTTAGTTCCAGCACATGCTTTTACACCACATAAAAGCTTTTATGGAAATTGCACAGCTAGGTTAGAAAGAATTTTTAAAGAAAAATATAAAGATATACCTGCTATAGAATTGGGATTGAGTTCAGATACGTTTTTAGCTGATCAAATTAGTGAACTTGAAACTAAGACGTTTTTAACAAATTCTGATGCACACTCTCTTCCAAAAATAGCAAGAGAATATAATAAATTGCAAATTGAAAATATTAGCTTTAAAGAATTTGTAAAAGCCTTAAAAAATGAAGATGGAAGAAAAATTATTGAAAATTATGGACTTGATCCAAAGCTAGGTAAATATCATAGAACTTATTGTGAAGTTTGTAATAAAAATATTCCAGGAGATGCACCAGTTACAAAATGTGATACTTGTGATAGCAGAAATATAACGATGGGCGTGTATGATAGGATAGAAGTAATAAAGGATAAAAAAGATTCTACAAGTCCTTCATTTAGACCTAAATATGTATATCAAATTCCACTTACTTTTATTCCTGGATTAGGTGGAAAAACAATAGAAAAATTGTTAGATAAATTTGATACTGAAATGAATATTCTTCATAAATTATCTTATGATGATATTGATGCTGCTTTTGGAAAAAAAGTTGCTGATAGTATAGTGGCAGCAAGAGAAGGAAAAATGAATATTACTGCTGGTGGTGGCGGAGTATATGGTAAAATAACAAAAGAGTAGATAGAGAGATTTAAAAAGTTCTCTATCTATTACTGAAGTTATTATGAATTAAGAAAATAAAAAATTAATTTCTTTACTTGATATAAATTTCTATGTTATAATGATTTCGACAACTTTTTGACAACCATTTTTATAGAAAAATGTACTGTATAAACAGCTAAAGAATATTTATGAAAGATTGTCAAAAGTGTTGGTAGCACTATAATATATAGAACAATGCCATTATAGCTCAGTTGGTAGAGCAACAGATTCGTAACCTGTAGGTCGGCGGTTCAATTCCGCCTAATGGCTCCAACTTTATGCATCTTCGAACTAGTTACAATTTTATAGAAAATTTATAAAGAACTATGTACTTTTTATAAATTATAGTGTGTAATTTTATTATAGAAAAGAATAATATATAGTGTAAATGATATATTATTTATATATTGGTCTCACAAGGATCAAACCCGAGTAGACGCAAGGCGTCGCAAAAAGCCATTCATGCGAATGGCTTTTTATAATCTCTTATTTTTTAATTGTCTTATAATTCCTAAAATATCTTTAACACTAAAGAAATATGTTTCATTTATCTTTCACTCTATTACTTTAATATTACTTTTTATCATTCCCATCCAACAAGAATATGGAATATTACCACTTTCATTTGGAGTAAATTCTACTATGTTTTCTCCTTGATTAAGTTTTATGCTAATATTATATTGAGGAATTATTATTTCATTGTTGCATCCATTTAATTTACCTTCTGGAACTATAATATGCCATTTTACAGGAATACCTTTTTTTACCGTTATGCTTTCATAGCTGCCATAGTCAACATGGGTTGTTATCTCTTGATAATCTTCAACCATTTCTGCCATATTTTCATAACTATTACCTACAATGTTTATACTAATCCCAGACATTGCTAGTCCATTTCCGAGCATAGTAATTCCTAAAACAAATATTATAATACTTGATATTTTAAGTAGTTGTTTTGCAAATTTTTTGTTTAGTTTGCTTGCAATAAGACCAAAGCCAAACATTAAAGGAAAAGTTCCTAATCCAAATAAAAACATTGAAGTTGCACCACCAATAAAACTACCAGTGGATAAAGCATAAATTTGCATAGCTTGTAATGGACCACATGGCATAAATCCATTTATAAGTCCTATATAAAAAGATGATTTCCCTTTTTTACTTTTATTTAATATATTAATAATTCCCTTTGGTATTTTAATATTAATCTTTCTTAAAATAGGAAATATCCCAAGCATGTTTATCGCCATCACAATCATTGCGATTCCCGCAATAATTGCAACTATTCCTTTAAATATACCATTTAAAGTGATAACAGAACCTACAGCTCCGTACAATTCCACCGACTATTGTATACGAAATAATCCTACCAAAATTATATTCTAAATTTGATATAGTTATTTTAGCTCCATTTTTATTACTTACTATATTTTGCGATAAATTTATTCCTCCACACATAGCTATACAATGTACAGAAGTAAGTATTCCAACAACAAATATCATTCCGTAACTCATTGTTGAGTCAATTGTAGGAAAAATGTTAAATATTTTTAGTAATCCCAAATGATTAAATATTACGTATAATGCTATTAAAATGATTAATACACATAAAATTGTTAAGTTATTTTCTTTTTGTTCATTTTCTTTTACTATTTCATAATCTAGATTTGTAATTTTATCTTCTATATCTTTTGGTGATGTTAAATTTTTATCATAACTTACTTTTACTTCTCCATTATTATAACTTGCAGTTACATCAGAAATTCCCTCTAAACTAAGTAGTGCATTTTTAATTCTTGTTTCACATCCTGTGCAAAACATTCCCTTAACTTTAATATTAAGCTTTTCTTTCATATCTATTGTTCCTTTTTTTAATGTTCTTCTACCCCTGTAAATAAGTTTTCATTCTCACTCAAAAATACTTTACTAATTTGTATTCCATTTTTGATTTTTGTTACTTCACTATCAGATATAGTCATAGGATTACATCTGCCTGAACTTTGTCCTATTGTTTTTAATGAAAAAGTATTTCCACAATTTTTGCATAATAATTCGTTATTTTGCCATATAAAGTATGCTTTAGGCGAGCCATTACAAACTTGGCATGTATTAAATGCAATATCTATATTATTACTAGAATCTTTTACTGCAACTAGTTCCATTTTATTGCCTTTTTCAGTAGTATATGTAATAAATGTTGGACTTGTTGTGTCCAATTTGTCTAAAAGCACTTCTACATCTCCATTTTCATTTAAGTCTGCATCTACTTTTTTTGCTGTACTACTTGTTTTTTTAACCTCACTATCATTATTTTTAGGAATAAATACAATAATACATACTGCTATAATCACTATAACTATTGTAGCTATTATTAAAATCTTATTTTTCATATAGAGCTCTCCTTTATATTTTATTATAATCATCTAAAAAGTGATATGTATTTTCACCTTTTCGATAGGAAATAAGTGTATTTAGATTGACATTTTGAGCATTTCTAAAAATATTCATATTATACATTTTTCATAAGATCATTTATTGCTATATCTTTCATTACTGTAATTTTTTTAATAATTGCATTACATCTTCTAGTATATCTAAATTTCCCATTTGAATATCATAGGC
>CANQAH010000011.1 GCA_947588885.1 uncultured Clostridia bacterium | reverse complement strand
ATAGGAAAGTGCTCCGCATTTCCTATTATATAAAGGCTTCGCCTAATTTGCACACAAATTTTTTAACAAAAATTTGGCACATAGAACAAAAGAAAGAATGAGGAAAATATATGCTTGAAGAAATCTTTGTATTAACTACATTTTTTATAATATATTCATTTATTGGATGGGTATTAGAGTCAACATATAAATCAGTACTTCAAAAGAAGCTGATAAATAGTGGTTTCCTCGCTGGACCATTTTGCCCAATATATGGATTTGGCGCATTGATAATGTATTTATCATTAAAAGATGTTTCAGATAATATAATAGTATTATTCACATATGGAATAGTTGTATTATCAGTTTTTGAATATGTAGTTGGATTATTTTTAGAAATAGTTTTTAGAACAAAGTACTGGGATTATTCAAGCAAAAAATTTAATATACAAGGAAGAGTTTGTCTACAGAATTCAATATATTGGGGAATACTAGGTGTAATATTTATGAAAATAATACATCCGGGAGTAGAAGAAATAATAAGAGCAATTCCAGCAAAATATTTAGTAATTGCAATAAGTATCGGAGGAGCATATATTATAACAGATACAATTACAACAATAATTAAAGTAATAAAAATTAACACAAAACTTAAAGACTTTGAAAAAATTGGAAATGAAATTAGGCAAAAAATTGAAAATATCAAAGTTAAAACAGAATATAATATTGCAAATATAAAACGACAAAATAAAATTAATAAATATGGCATGTTAAGAAAATTTGTCGAAGAACGACAAAAACAATTTGCATTACAGGAACTAAGAGAAAAACAAATTAATGTTGAAAATAAGTTAAATAAAAAGCTAAAAAGATTAAGAAAAGCATTCCCTACAATGAATTCAGAAAGATTATCTAAATTCTTAAATAATTACAAAAAATCTTGAAAATAAAGTAAATATAATATATATATTATATTAGGTAGAAAACGAAGGAGAAAAAAATGATTCAAGATATTTATATAATTGATAATACTCAAAGTGTTAAAAATATTTTGAAACAAATTTTTAAAGACGAAATAGATTATCAGTTCAAATCTGTAAAAACAGAAGAATTAAATGTTGCCCTAAAAAATATACCAGATATGATAATAATTGATGAAGACACAATAAATGTAGACATTATTGACTTATGTAAAAGCATAAGAGCAAATGAAGATAATAGTATTACGCCAATAATTATTATTTCATCAGATTGGGATAAAAAACACAGAATTAAAATATTACAACAATCAGTAGAATATTTTATAATAAAGCCAATTGATCAGGAATATTTATATTTTACAATAAAAAACATTTTGAGATTATTACAAACCAATAGAAGAATAAGTCCATTGACTGGATTACCAGGAAATGTACAAATTCAAGCAGAAATGAAAAAAAGATTATTAAATAAAGAAAAATTTGCAATTTTTTATTTTGATTTGGATAACTTTAAAGCATATAATGATATATATGGATTTTCAAATGGCGATGAAATAATTAAATTTACAGCAAGAACAATAGTAAAAAATATCCATAGCCTTGGTCTAGATAATAGCTTTGTTGGCCATATAGGCGGAGATGACTTTGTTGCTCTCACATCTAAAACAGATTATGAAAAAATTTGTAAAAACATTATATCTGAATTTGATATAGGAGTATTAGAATATTATAATGAAAATGATATAAACAAAGGATACATAGAAGTCGCGAATAGAAGAGGAATTATAGAACAATTCCCATTAACATCAATTTCAATAGGAGTTGTCGAAATTGAAGAAGGAAGATTTAAAAATACATTAGAGATTGGAGAAATTGGAGCACAGGTTAAACATCAGGCAAAATCAATAATGGGAAGTACATATATAGTAAATAGAAGAAAAAAATAATTAAAGTAGAAAAAGAGGTTTTATTTAAGTTTTAAATTACAAAAGAGACAAAACTTAAATAAAGCCTCTTTTTTTGCATCAAAGAACAACTAAAATCAAAAAGTCAACCGATAAAAATGAAAGAAAAATAAAGAAAAAAGAAGAAAATAAAAGAAAAAAATAGAAAATAGTAAAATGAACATTGCAAAAAATGTATAAAAACGTTAATAAATGGAAACACTACAATATACAAATTGTAAAAATAGGCTTTAAGTGGTATAATTGAAAATGCGTGACGAAAAAAAATACTAAAAAAAAGGAGTGAAAGTTTATTAGTAAGTGTATAAAATATTATATGAAAAGACTTGCAAAATTCTATTGTATAGCTAGTATAGGTCTTTTAATAATAGCTGGATTCATTTACATTAAATATAAACCATTATATAAAGTTACGTTAAATGGTGAAGTAATTGGATACGTAGAAAATAAAGAGAAAATGCAAGAAAAAATACAATCTTTTACAAATGATTTAGAAGGAAATATTACTTCAATAACAATTGGAGAAATGCCCCAATATGAGCTTGAATTAGTAAGTGGCATAAAAGAATCTGAAACAAAAGAAGACGTTGTATTAGCCACAGTCAAAGAACAAGCTGAAATAAAATGTAGAGTATATGCAATTAAGTTAGATGGCAAAGAAAAAGCTATTGTAAATTCTAAGGAAGAAGCTGAAAAAGTCGTAAATGATATAAAATCTGAATTAAGTTCAGGAATGAGCATTAACTTAGAAATAGAAGAACAAGAAAAAAACAAAAAAGAAATAGATAATAAAGATACAACTATTGAAGTAGCTAAATTAAATATAGATAAGGATGTTCAAGTTCAAGTAAAAGAATACGAAAGAAAAATAGCAGAAAGCAGATCTGCAGAAAATAGAAGAAAAGCAAAAGAAGCAAGCCAAACACAGACAAAAACAACAAAAGGTGCATCAGCACCAGTAACATCTAGTGGAATGTTTATGAAACCGGTTTCAGGTGCAATAATCACATCAAAATACGGACAAAGATCATCTGGATTCCATACAGGAACTGATTTTGCAATAGCGAAAGGAACACCAATTTATGCATCTGCAGCAGGAACTGTAACATATTCTGGTAAAAAAGGAAGTTATGGGAATTTAGTAATAATAGACCATGGAAATGGATATAAAACATATTATGCGCATTGCAGTGCATTATATGTGTCAGTTGGGCAAAGTGTTTCCAAAGGAGAAAATATAGCAGCAGTAGGCTCAACAGGCAATTCAACAGGACCACACGTTCATTTTGAAATAAGATATAATGGAAGCACATTAAATCCACAAAATTATGTATAATAAAAATTCAAGACTGTTGACAAATCTTTTTGTTAGCAGTCTTTTTTATCTTATAGGAAAGTTCTCTAAACTTTCCTATAAGATAAAAAAGGCTTCGCCACAAATCCACACAAAATTTCAAAAGAAATTTTGGCGGGCGAACAAAGACGCGGACAATTCAGGATAATTTTTTCTTTTGCAGATCATTTATTGTCCGCTTTTGTTCTATTATATAAAGGCTTCGGCTTAAATGCGAATACAAAATTGATGACTTATAAAGCATTTGCACAAAAAATGTATAAATGTTATATTAAGAAAAAAAGATCAGGAGTTGAGAAAATTTGGGACAATTAATAGTTTTAATAATTTTAGTTTTTTTAAACGCATTCTTTGCAGCAGCAGAAATTGCATTCATATCATTAAATGATATAAAAATCGATAAACTTGCGAAGGAAGGAAACAAAAAAGCAAAAAGCATTAAAAAAATGCTAAATAACCCAAGCAAATTTTTATCAACAATTCAAATAGGAATAACACTTGCTGGTTTTCTATCAAGTGCATTTGCCTCAAACGCATTTGCTGATGATTTAGCTCCAATTTTAGCAAATACATTTACAACATTTTCATTAGAAGTATGGAAAAACGTATCAATAATCATAATAACATTAATTTTGTCATATTTTACATTGATATTTGGGGAACTAGTACCAAAAAGAATAGCAATGAAATATTCAGAAAAATTAGCATATTCAACAATTGGAATAATAAAATTTATTTCAGTTATAACAGCACCATTTGTTAAATTATTAACTTTTTCAACAGAAATTGTTTCAAAATTATTTGGAGTAAAGGAAACAGAAGAAGAAACTGTTACTGAAGAAGAAATAAGAATGATGGTAGACGTTGGAGAAGAAAAAGGCTCAATTGATAAAGATGAAAAGGAAATGATTGAAAACGTTTTTGAATTCAATGATAAAATTGCGTCAGAAATAATGGTTCCAAGAACAGAATTATTTGCATTAGACATTAATTTATCAATATCAGATGCAATAGAAGAAATAATAGCAGACAACAGATTTAGTAGAATACCAGTATATGAAGATAGTGTTGATAACATTAAAGGAATAGTATATATAAAGGATTTAATAACATGCTTAAAGAATAAAAAGATGAAATTAAAAAGTATTATAAAAGAAGCATATTATGTGCCTGAAACAATTCATATAGACGATGCATTTGAGGAACTAAGAAAAAATAAAAAGCAGATTGCAATTGTTATTGATGAACATGGTGGAACAGCAGGAATAATAACAATGGAAGATATTGTAGAAGAACTTGTTGGAGAAATTTATGACGAATATGATGTTATAGATAACAAATTTGAAAAAGTTTCAGATGATGTATATGTAATAGAAGGAGATTATCCTGTATATGAAGTAGAGAAGTTACTAAATATTTCAATTCCAGACGGAGACTATGATACAATTTCAGGATATTTGCTTACAATATTAAACAGAATACCTGGAAAACATGAAAAACCAATAATTGAAACAAAAGATGTTACTTATAAAATAACACAATGCCAAGATAATAGAATTTTAAAAATAAAAGCATGTAAACATAAAAAAGAAAATATTGAAGACGAATCAGAAGAAATAGAAGAATAAAATTATAACTTCCGTAATACACGGAAGTTATAATTTTATACAGACTGTTGATAAAGTTATAAAAATTTTGTTAACAGTCTTTCTTTTTGTATAATAGAAAAGTGCTCCGCATTTCCTATTATATAAAGGCTTTGCAAAATTTGTACAGAAATTTTTAAACAAAAATCTCACTCAAACATGACACAATATTTTAAGTTTGGCTGCTTAAAATATAAAGAAATGAAATGAGTGGAACGTATGTATTTATCTTTTCTCCAGCTCAACTACAACATTTTCTGTAGTATGTCCATGAAAACTAATAGAAAAATAAAGTGTTAATTTATTTGTTGCTTTACTTTTTATTAAATCAAAGGTCTGCCAATGCTCGAAATCGCCATATGCTGAATAGATTGTGCCACTAGATTCCATATTTCCTTGAACATGATAAAACTTTTCTCCATTTTCATTTTCTACATACTCATCAAACACGGTACTGATTGGAAAGTTAAGTATTTTTTCTCTACTTTCTTCTACTGTTTCAGAGCCATCAAGCATTGGCTCATCTTTAAAAGTAAAATCGTAAACCATACCAGTTTCTGTTACATATGCTTCAGTTATATTAAGTCTTTCATCACTACAACTTTTAACGTTATACATCAAAGTTTCTCTATTATAAAACTTTTCCGAAACATCATAATCAATTTTCCATTCACCATTTATAATTTTACCAATACTATCTCCAGCCTCAGATTCAGAAATATTTATTTTTTTCAAATCTATATATAATTTTTTACATTTAGGATATGAATAAACCATTGTATTAAAATTATATACTACATCAATTGTACTTAATTCCGGATATCTATCTTTTATGTAAGAACTTTGTTCATTAGCTATATAATTGTCACTATTTTGTGAAAACTCATATTGCAAATTATTATTTGTACAGAATTCATTAAATCTATCACGACTGTCACAATAAATCAATGTATTATTTTCGTCATAAATTATCATATCTGGAAAAGTAATAGTGTTAATTTTATTCATATCTATGTTTTCATCTAATTTAACAGAAAAAGTAAAACTTAGATTATGATCATCCATTAACATATCTTTTATTTTTATTTCAGTATTTACTGCTTCTATTTCTTCTACATTTGATGAAGCGACATATTCCATATTTGACTCATCAATATAGCCTTCTTTTATTGCTTCATCCATTCCTTTATTATCACTATAATAATTATAAATATATCTTGATAGATTTACTGCACCTACAACTGATGTTATTAGTAATAAAAAAGTACAACTCATTGCTAGTATTTTTATAAATCTATGTCTTCTACGCTTTTCTTCATTTTCTTTATATAAGGCATTTCTAATAATGTATTTATATTCGTTAGGCAATTTAATTTTTTTGGTTAATGAATCTTTTAATTTTTCTTCAAACCTATCCATTTTTTCTACCTCCTTCATAAATTTTTCTTAATTTTTGCAAAGCTCTGCTATTCCTACTTCGTATTGTGCTTTCGGGAACTTTCAAAATTAAACCAATTTCTTTTGTAGTAAAACCTTCTAAATAGTATAGAATTAAAGATATTTTTTCATCGTAACTTAAGCCTTTAATTAGTATAAAAAAATCTATTTCATCATCCTTTTGTTCTTCATCATGAGACATTAAATTACTTTGCAATTCCAGTTTGTTCTCTAAAATATTAAATCTTTTATATTTTTTATAAATTTTGTTGCATTTATTAATCAATATTTTTATAAGCCAAGTTTTGAAATATTCTGTTTTTCGTAAATGCTTTAAAGATTTGAATGCTTCTATAATAGTTTCTTGTACTGCTTCATTAATATCATCTTGACACTCTAGTCTCATTCTAGCGATTTTATATAAATCATCTTCTAGCATTACAATTAATGAAGTAAACGCATTTTTATAACCTTTTTTAGATCTTTCAACTAATTCATCCATGTAAACTAACTTTTTTCCTTTCCTTATATATTAATTATTCGAATATATTCGTTTTCGTATATTAGAGTTTCTATACTTATAAATTTGTTTCATATTTTCTAAAATTTTAAAAATAATTTCTTTTATTGTTAATTACAATTATTGAATGTTTATATCTATAAAAAATATTTATTTTTATAGATTTTATAAAGAATAAACAAAGAATATATGATTTTTATAATTAAAAAATATGCAAAACATGTCAAAATAAGGCAATAGAGTAAAAAAATATTGAAAAAAGTATGTACAAAAAAACCAAAATGTGATAACATTATATTATATAAGGATAAAAAATGATTAATTCGATATAGAAGGAGGAAAAAAAGAGTTATGAAGAAAAGAACAATAATCAGAATTCTTTCTACTGCATTAATGGTAGTAATGTTAGCAATGTGTTTACAAAACACAGTACTTGCGGGGGATCTAGAAATTCCTACAGGACAAGCAGGAACAACATCTGGAAAATTTAGTACAATTATGAATATTATTTTAGGAATTACACAAGTTATTGGTATCGCTATAGCTGTTATTATGTTGATAGTATTAGCTATTAAATATATTTCAGCAGCTCCTGGAGACAAAGCAGAAATCAAAAAACATGCTGTAGTTTACATAGTCGGTGCAGTTGTACTATTTGGTGCTTCTGGATTATTAGGAATAATCAGAACCTTCACAAAAGAGACTGTTGGATAGTAAAAATGAATATAAAAAGGATTATCATTTTTTATGGTAATCTTTTTTTATAAAAAGAAGGTGAGAATATGCGCAAAAAAACAATAAAAATAATCAGCACATTAATAACATTTATATATATAATCGCATTTGCAAAAGTAGTATTTGGATTAGAACCAGAAGATATTGTGCCAGCTGGAACAAAATTTGGAGAAGCAGGTGTTATTTCTTTCTATGATATTGGAAATGTAATCTTAGGAATCATACAATATGTATCAGGTGGTGCTGCAGTTGTAGCTACATTAGTTTTAGCAATGAGATATATGTATAGTGCGCCAGATGAAAAAGCAGAAATTAAGAAAAAAATGATACCATATGTAATTGGTGCAGTTCTTATCTTTGGAGCAGTATCACTTGTAAAACTAGTTGAATCATTTGCTGGTGAGTTAGTTTAATTAAAACACATATGATAAAATGTGGAGGATAAATTATGAAAAAAAATAAAGCTATAAAAATTATATATGTTCTTATAATGATTACAATGATGTTAATGTTTTTTTCTAATATTACTACTGTAAATGCAACTTCTAAAATAAACCCAGGAAGCCCAGATGCCACATTTACAAAACCAGTAGGTATAATTATAGGAGTATTCCAAGTTGTTACAATGGGTTTTGCAGCAATAATGGTTATAGTTTTAGCAGTGAAATACATGGGATCATCTCCAGGAGAGAGAGCAGAAATAAAAAAACATGCTATTGTATATATTGTTGGAGCAGTATTAGCTTTTGGCGCAACAGGAGTATTACAAATTATAAAGGGATTTACAGAAGAAACTATAAAATAATAAAAAGAGAAAATGAATATAAAAACGGCACATATTAATGTGTCGTTTTTTGCCTATTTGTAGGTGATACATAAATAATATAATAAAAAACTAAAAAATAATTTATAAACATAAAATTAACATAAAAAAAGAACGTATTAAATTTAAAAAATAAATCGCTCAAAAACCTGAAATTTCAAGGTTATAGTCTAGAACATAAAAATATAACATTATAGTTACATTTGTCAAAAAAAGTTGAAATGGGGCTTTTAATTATATTATAATTTATATAACTAGTATAATAAGGAGAAAAATGTATGAAAGTTCTTAAAATAATAGTAATCATGGTATTAGCAATAATTACAATAAATTTATACCAACCAAAATCATATGCGGCGAGTGTAAGCACATTTGATGAGATGAAACAATCAATAAACAATTTTTTAAATAAAGGAAAAAGTGGCCAAACAGGAATTGATGCACAATCAATAAAAAATGTTGTAAATCCTGTAGCTAATATTTTAACAGCTGTTGGTATTGTAGTATTAGTTGCTGTAACAATGATAATGGGAATAAGATATATGTTTGCTACACCTGAAGAGGCAGCAAAATTGAAACAACAATTAATTGGATTAGTTGTTTCAGGAGTGGTAATTTTCGGAGCAGTAGCAATTTGGAAAATAGTATATACAATATTAAATTCATCAGGCCTATAAAAATAAATTAAAACATTATCGAAGGAGGAAAAAATGGGAACATACTACATTCCTAGAAATCTAAGGGGAGAAACAAGAATATTATATATTTTTACAGTAAAATCATTAATTTCAACGGTTATTCGGAATATTTTTAGGATTATTCTTTTTGTTGATATTTTCAGTTCTTGGTATGAAAACAGTAGGAATAGTTTGCACTGCTATATGTGGATTAATTGGATTTGGAATTGGAGCGATAAAAATACCAACAGTTGCTGGAATTCAAATAACAAAAAAAATAGGCGGAGAGCCACTTAGTGAAATTATATCAAGATGGATCAAATTTAAGAAAAATAGGAAAATGTACGTTTATACGAAGGAGGAAGAAAAATAATGAATATAGTCAGCGTTTTACAAATAATTCTAGCAGTTTTAGTATTTATAATTTTTGGACTTATTGCCGCATATTTTTTAGTTATATATATGAATAACAAAAAAGAACAAGAAAAAGAAGAAGAAATGATGGCTAACAGCAATGAAGTTCTTAAAGACTTTAATGGAATGCCTAAAGAATCAATTTATAAGTTTATGGAATTTGATGAAGTAAAGGACAATATGATTATCAGAAAAAATCGAACACAATATGTTATGATTCTTCAATGTTCCGGAGTAAATTATGACCTTATGTCAGAAGAAGAAAAGATTGCAGTTGAAGAAGGATTCGTACAATTCCTAAATACATTGAGATTTCCAATACAACTATATATTCAAACAAGAAGTTTAAATTTGAGAGATATAGTTGATGAATATAAAGCTAAAGTTTCTGAAATGGCACAAGATATAGAAAAAGTAAATTCAAGAATACAATCTGCAAAAGAAGCAAGAAATGAAAGATTACAACAAAAATTAGAATTTGAAAAGAGAAGAAAAGAAAGAGTATTAGACTATGGAATGGATATTGCTGAATATGTTGCAAGAATGAGTTTAAATAAAAACGTATTACAACAACGTACATATCTAATCCTTTCATACTATGCAAGTGAAAGTGGAGCAACATCAGATACGTCACCAGACGATTTAGATGCAATTTGTTTCTCTGAACTATATACAAGAGCTCAAACAGCAATGAGATCATTACAAGCATCAGAAGTAAGTAGTAAAATATTAAATTCTGAAGAAATTGCTGAATTATTATATATTGCTTACAACAGAGATGATTCAGAAATTCTACAATTCTCAAAAGCACTTGATGCACAATATGATGCTCTATATTCATCAGGAAAAGATGTATTAGAGAAGAGACAAGCAAAACTTGATGAAGAAATAAATGCTGCAGCAATTGATCTTGCAACAGAAAGCATAGTAAGAGCAGATAAATATAAACAAATTGAGGAAATGAAAAAAGAACAAAAAATAAAAGAAAGAGCAAATGACTTAATAGATCAATATAAAGATCAACTAGATAATGTAACATATGAGGGAGCGAAACAAGAAGTAAAAAAGGCTACAATACAGCCAACAGAAAATAAGAACTAACAAAAAAGAGATATTATATATCCCATAGAAAGGAATGATAGTTAAAAATGAAAAAAAACAAAGTTAATTCCAAACCAGAAGAAGATATAATTGAACAAAAAGAAGAAAAGCCTGTAAGATTTCTTGAAAAAAATAGAAAAACTTTGAAAGATTTAATTGCTCCTGCAGGAATAGATGCATCAGATCCAAACTATCTACAAATTGCATCAAGCAGAATAAGATACGCAAGAAGTATGATAGTATCAACAATACCTAGAATGTGTACTTTCCCAGAATTCTTAAGAGGAATGTATACATTTGGAGATTTAAATGTTTCAGTATTCATAAATCCAGTAGGTGAAAATACATCACAAACAGAATTAAATAGAACAATAAATGAACTAGAATCAGAGAGAATTGTTGCATGGGATAGAGGAGATATAAATAGAGAGAGAATATTAGCCCAAAAGAGAGCAGAAGCAGAGGAATTAAGAGATCAGATAGCCGCAGGATTTAACAAACTATTTGATGCTTCAATAGTATGCACATTATTTGCATACAGTGTGGAAGAACTTGAAAAATATACTGAATTATTGTCTGCAGAAATGGCTAAAAATCTAGTAGGAATAAAACCAGCATGGGCAATACAAGATGAAGCAATGAGAAGTAATATGCCATTCCTAGATAATAAAATCAATAAAATACATACATTTGATAGACGTTCAATGTCAACAGTATTTCCATTTTTCACATCAGAAATAGGACATGAAAAAGGAATTCCATTAGGATTTAACAGACAAACAGGTTTACCAATATTATTCGACAACTTCAGTCCAACATTAACAAATTATAACATGGTTATTTTTGGCAAGTCTGGTGCTGGTAAAGGTGTTACAATTAAGACTTTAACAGCTAGATCAGCAGTATTAATGGGAATTGAAAGTTTAGCACTAGATGCTGAAGGTGAGTACGGAGTTGTTGCTGAAGCTCTAGGTGGAGTAAATGTAACAATAAGCCCTAACTCAAAAACAGTTATTAACTTATTTGATATAGAACCTGAAATAGTAAAAGATGAAATAACAGGAAGAGAAAGAACAGTTTTAAATGTTGAAAACAAAGTAGAAGACGTTACACAGTCATTACTAACAATGGCAAGAGGTAGTACAAGAAGTAGAGAAGTAAATGAACTTACAAAACAAATAATTTCAGAAGCTGTATCAGAAGAATACGAAGCAATAGGAATAAATAGTAATGTTGATAGTTTATATAAGAACAATCAGTCAGCAATGGTAAAAAGTAGATTAGAAAGAGAGAAAAAAGACATGCCAACAATAGGAAGTTGGTATTCAAGAATTCAGAAAAAGGCAGCAGAAAATACAAACCCTGATTATAGATTCCATTATAGCTACTTAATCAAAGTTATGAGACAGTATGTAAGAGAATATAATGGACAAATGGCATACTTTGATGGACAATCAACATTTGAATTATTAGAAGGAATGCCATTTATAAACCTAGATATTTCTCAATTGGAAGAAAGATTTGCAAGACCACTTGCACAACAAGTTCTTCTTTCATGGATTTGGGAAAAATATGTTAAGAAAAACAGTGAAGATAAATTAAAAGCAGCTAAGAAAAGAGTTCTTATAGATGAAGCATGGATGTTATTACCATATCCAGAAGCTGTTGACTTCTTAAATACAATGGCTAGACGTGCTAGAAAAAGAAACGTTTCACTAGCAGTTATGTCACAGAGATTCCAAGATTTCTATGAGAAAAAAGAAGTTGAAGCAGTTTTAACATCATCAGATACAAAATTATTCTTAGCACAAGATAAATCAGAAATACAATATATCAAAGAAGTATTTAAACTAAGTGATGGTGAAGCATATTTCTTAACAACATGTCAAAGAGGAGAGGGACTATTAAAAGTTGGTGAAGATACAGCGATAATTGCAATACAACCAACTAAAAAGGAATTTGAATTCATCGAAACAAACTTAAATAAATTAGCAGCATTAAAAAGTGAGAACAAATAATATTTGAGGAGAAATATGAAAAACAAACTAATAAGTATAATTATATTTGTACTACTATTCACAGCAATAGTACCTAATTTCACATATGCTACCAATTTAAACTATAATATAAATTTCCAAAACTTTGAAAACATAAGGCAAAGCTATACAAAGGACTCATTTGATACATTATCACAACAAGGAAAAGCTACAATCATCACTAAAAATGGAAGCAAGATAAAAATGACAAATGGGACATTTAGCTTAGGCGCAGCAGCAGCTGGAGCAGTTGTGGGAATATTATATACACCATTAGTTGTGATTTCAGCCTTAATGACAATTACGGCTAGAGGCAGCGAAACAATGGATTTTAGTAAAAGATCTATAGTAAATTGGTACACAATAGAAGATACAGTTTATAATAAAATAGATTTATTTGATGCAAATTTCTTTATAAAAGATGGAAATGATGCAACTTTTAACGGAAAAATAAAAAACACAGTAGCAGTATTTTATTATTTATCAAAAGTTATTGCTGTTGTTATTGGATTGTTAATGCTTATATATGTTGGAATAAGAATGGCAATATCAACAATAGCAAGTGATATAGCAAAATATAAAGATATGCTTAAAGATTGGTTTGTAAGTATGGTATTAATATTTGCAATGCCATACATAATTGGAATGATAAATATGCTGGCAACAGGATTAGTTGAAATCTTTGCTAGCATTGCACCACATTCATTTGAACAGTCACTATTATTACAAGTATTCAATTTAATAGATCAAACAAGTGGATGGTCATATGTTGCAGTAATGCTTATGTATTTAGTAATGACAGTATATCAAATAAAATTTTTCTTTATGTATTTAAACAGGATGTTATCAATGGGATTTTTAATAGTAATATCACCACTTATAACAATTACATATTCTGCAACAAAAACACCAATTTCTTCAGGAAGAGGAAATTCAAAAATTTTTGATACGTGGTTTAGAGAATATACTGTAAATGCATTTATTCAGCCACTTCATGCAGGATTATACATGGTATTTATAGTTTCAGCACATGAAATATTTACAGTTGCCCCATTATTAGCAGTATTGTTCTTTATGTCTTTATCAAGAGCAGAAAAGATAGTAAAAAATATGCTAGGAATGAGAAAAATGTCATCAATACACTCAATGTCAGAATATATGTCAATAAAATTCAATAAACGATAGGAGATTAAAAATGTATAAGAAAATCCGAAAAATTTTATTCATTTTAATAGTAATATTTATAGCGATGAATATAGTAGGAAATATTGCTTTTGCCTCAAGTACAACTGTAGTTAATACCATAAATGCCGGAAACGAAAACCCGATATGGACAGGATTAGGAATCGTTATAGATGGAGTTGTTGGACTTGCTACAATTTTAATTAGAATACCAATTATACTTATACTAATGGCAGCACAAGCAATTATTACAGGACTTGCAATGCTGGGAGGAACCAATAATTTACAAGGCCTTTTAACTCCTGATGATATATTCTTTAATGAATTAAAATTAACAGATATAAACTTCTTTAATTTTAACTCAGGTTCATCAGCGATAGATACAATAAGAATACAAGTAGCAACTTGGTATTACATAATGAGAATATTGGCAATAGTAATACTACTATTAATTTTAATATATGTTGGAATAAGAATGGCAATATCAACAATAGCTTCAGAAAAAGCACAATATAAAAAGATGCTAGTAGATTGGACAGTAAGCTTTGCACTTGTATTTTTACTAAATTACATCATAATATTCACAATAGAAGCTAATGATGGTTTTATAAGTATACTTGCAGGAGTTTCAAGAGTAAAAATAGGACAAGGTGTAAGTGATGAACTAATAAAACAAAGTATAATAGGAACTGGAACAGTTTCATGGGGATCATTAATAGTATATGGAATGTTAATTGGTATGACGGTAGCATTTACATTAACGTATATCAGACGTATGTTAACAGTAGGATTTTTAATAATTATATCACCATTAATAACAATTACATATTCAATAGACAAAATTGGTGATGGTAAAGCACAAGCATTAAATTCATGGCTGAGAGAATTTATGTTTAATGTTTTAATACAACCATTTCACTGTGTTATTTACTTGGTGTTTGTTTCAAGTGTAATGCAACTATTAACGTTGACAACGCCATCATTAGCACACATGGTATTAGCTGTATGTTGTATGTCATTTATACATAAAGCAGAAAAAATAGTAAGAGAAATATTTGGATTTAAACAAGCAACAAGTTTAGGAGAAGCTGTAGCTTCAGCAATAATTGTAAAAGAAATTGGAAGTACAGTCGCAAAAGTAGGTGGAGCAGCTGGAGGAGCCATAAAGAAAACAGGATTTGGAAAAAATATAGCAAGTAAAGTACCAGCACCTATTAAAAGACCAGTCCAAGCAGTAAAAGGAGCTATAGACAAGACTCCAGATTTTGTAAAGAACGGAGTTAAAGCTGGATTACCAGTTGGAATAGGTATTGCAGCAGCCAGTGTAGAAAAAGGTATGGATTCAAGTGCAAATGCTCTACAAGTTGGAATAGAAGCAGCTAAAGCATCAAGAGCAATAATAATGGGAAATCCTAATGCACCTGGAAGCAAACAAAATATACAAAATGGTGAAAATCAATTGAAAAAATTTGCAGAATTAATGGCCAAAAATTCAGCATCATTCTCAAGATTTCAAGATTTTCAATCAAATCAAACAAATAAAAATAATTTGAAAGCATATGCACAAAGTCTAATCGGTGCAAACATGGATATGTTAAATGCTGATATACAAGATGCATTAAGAACCTTAAGAGCATCAGATCCAACATATTATGATTCTACAACACCTGATGGAATGAGACACTTGCAAGAACTACAGGATCTAGCTTTAGATAATGATTTAGATGCAAAATTAGCAAGTGGTGATCCATTAGGAAGAGGTGGACCTTTATCAGCAGAAGAACAAGAAGTTATAAAAAATATACAAATTAGAAACTTTGCACAAGCAGTTCAAGGATTAAATGAACAATATACAGCAGGCGGATCATCTACATCTGCAGCAGACATAGACGACTTTATTCAAGGTATTACATAGAACGTATTACATAGACTTATTATTCAGGAAAGCGATTTTCCTGAATAATAGTCATTAATATAAAACAAAGAAAGAGAGATGAGTATTATAAAAAAGAAGAAAAGTAATAACAAAAAATATATTGTATTATTTTTTATAACAATACTAATTATGTTCGTATTAATAATTGTAATACTTAAATTTATAAAACCTAATTCAACAACAGGAAAAATAATACCAATGATAAGTAGCGACGATACTCAAAATCAATCAGAGGAAATGACAGAAGATGAAGAAATAAGAAATTTAGATGAATCATTAAGAATAAAAAGATATATTGGAATATTTTTTGAAAATATAGAAGAAGGAAAATATCAAGAAGCTTACAACAAATTAAACAAGGAATTCAAAGGAACATATTTTCCTACATTAGAAGAATTTACTACATATGCAAGAAAACACTTTAGATTTGAAAATAATAATACAATTGTAACTTATAAAAACATTGAGAGACTAGGAAATAGTAAAACAGGAAATATGTATGTTACATGGTTACTTATAGATAAAATAATACAACCTCAAAAAACTGATGTGCAAAAAGAACAAGAACAATATACGAATTTTGTTGTAATAGAATATGACTATAACAATTATGAAATGTCTTTTAGCGTAATAGGTGAGGAGTAAAATATGTTCTTAAAATTAAGATTAAAAATTAGAAATTTTTTTAAAAAACATAAAAATAAAATATTAGTAATTATCGTAGTTTGGGCTTTAATTATAGCGATTAACTTTTTCATTGGAATGAATAAAAGCGGACCAGTTTTAAACACTACATATACACCACATGAAGAAGTTGTAAAAGGAGACTATAAAGTACCAGAAAAACTACAAAATCCAATTGAAGATATAATAGATAATTATGTCAACAAATGCAATGAAAAAGATTACTCAGGAGCATATGCATTATTAACAGATGATTGCAAAAGAAATGTATTTGGAGATTCAGAAGAGAATTTCAAAGAATATGCTCAATCAATATTTCCACACAAAAAAAGATATAGCATTCAAAATTATTCAAATACAGCAGATTATTATATTTACAATTTAAAACTAATAGACGATATAATTACAACTGGATTAACAAACCAAGAATATGCATACTATGAAGAAAAAATAGCAGTAAAACAAAATGGGGATAAATTACAATTAAGTGTTAATGATTACATGGGCTACCAAGAATTAAAACATGTAGCAGAAGATGATTATTTAAAAATAAGAGTAGAAAGCAAAATGGAATATTATAACTACGAAGTGTATACTGTTAGAATTACAAACAAAACAGATAAAATTGCTGTATTATATGACTCAATAGCTGGTAATGAATTATTTGCTACTGTTGGGGATGAAAATAGAAATCCATCATTAGTAAGTACAACAATGGCGTTAAATCCAAATGAAACAAGAACATTTAATTTAACGTTTAGCAAATTTTATGATACAGAAGAACCAATTACAGGATTAGTATTTGATAAAATCAGAATAATGAATGAATATACAGGAAAAGAAGAAACAGAAGAGGAAGAAATAAATAAATCAGAGAAAGTATATAGTTTAACAATGCAGTTTTAAAACCAAATCTAGCAATATAGGGGGTGAGTAAATGAGTAAATCAAATGATGAAGAGAATGAAAAAGCAAGACAAGAACAAGACATGGAAGAAGAACAACAAGACGAAGAAGAAAGAGACGAAAATGCAAAACCCCAAGAAGGTGGAGCTGCCGATAAATTTGGCTATTCAATGGATGATGACGATGATGAAGCGGATGGCGATGATGGTGACGACAAAAAGAAAGACAAAAAAAATAAAAAAGACAAAAAAGATGATGATAATGATGAAAAAAATTCAGAAAATAAAGATCTAGAAAATGATGTCAAGGATAATCTGGATGATGAAATAGATGCTAATAAAGAAAAATTAGATCCAAATGAAGGCAAACATACAGGTACAAGTACACCAGATTCACCAGATGTTTCAGATACGCCATCAGAGCAGCCACAATCAGGAGAAAACGGAGAGCCAGAAGGAACTAATGGACCAGAAGCACCAGATACTCCGGAAACGCCAGATGCTCCAGAAACACCAGAAACTCAAGGAGGACCATCAGGAACAGGGGCAACAACTGGAAGTGAGGCAGCTGCAGAAGGAACTGAAGCAGCAACAGAAGCGGCAGAAACTGCAGGAACAGCAGCAGAAGCGGGAGCAGCTGAAGGTGCAGCAGCAGCCGAAGGCGCAGCAGCAAGTGCAGGAGCAAGCGCAGGAGCGGGAGCAGCAGGAGGAGCTGCCGCAGCAGGTGGAGGATTAGCAGCCTTTGGAATAGTTGCACTTATTATACTTATTATCTTTTTATTAATTGGAATGGCAGCATTTTTCATCACAATGCCAGATTTCTTATGGAATAAATTAAAAGAAACTGCAACAACACTATTTAGAGGATTTCAAGGATATATTATAGGACAAGATGAATCGCATGTCACAAAGGACGATATAATTGCAGTTGGCCAGTATTTATATGATATGGGATATGACCTAGTTGGAATGGGATTTGCAGAAGATGTAGAAATATATGGTCAAAAAGATAAAAATGGAAATATGGTTGAAGTAGAAGGAGACCATCAAAAAAATGAAATAAAAAGTATAGATGCACCATATTTAAGAGCATATCTTGTAGCTGAAAATAGAACATATTTGATAAATAATTTTACATTTAACTGGGTCGATTATGTAACAAGTTTCTTCAATGGAGAATTTTTTGGAGATTCAGCTGATTCATGGGGTACTGGATTAATAGTTTTAGAGAAAAATATATTTGAAAGTGTATTCCCACATATTACATATCAAGTATTTGGAATAAATGTCGGAGACTTTAATGTTGGAGAATTAGTCAAAGGTGTTAAAATCGAAAGAGCAAGTAATACAATGAGAATAAGAAGACTAAATACTGAGCTTTTAGTTTGGAAAACACATGAAGATTACACATATTTCGATTTAACTGGCTGGACAGGAAGATATGGAAAACCATTTGAATTATTATTAACATTACATATTGCAACAATGGCTCCAGACTTAGTTAAAGAAATAGCGATGAACAAAGACTTAGACGCAAAAGTATATGTAAATCTTGATAATACAACATTCAGAGGAAAAGTATACGTAGATGGAAGATCAATAGAGGAACTAGAAAATAATCATATATATTCTGATGATGTAATTAAAGAATTAAAGAAACTAGAAAGAGATAATGCATCTGAAATAAAAACATCTATACCACATATTTCAAGTGTTCAAAAACATTGGTTTAGAAATGTATATTTTGAAGGAACAGATTCAGAAGGAGCAGATTCATCAACATTAGTTGGTGTAGATGAAAAAGGTAAAATCAATGAACAAACAGGTGAAGAAGTACCAGATGGAATAGAGGACTATAATGAGGAAAGTGGACCAAAAACGCAAGTATCAAGACAATTAACAGCAGATGATAATGTATATAAGAGAGAAAAAGATAGTGAAGAGGAAATGAGATATGAAGGCACTATAGAAGGTGTTACAGGAGAAATAACATTCAGAGGAACATTAGATAAAACACCTGTACAAGTTAAAGATGCAGTAAGAGGTCTAACAAATCCTACAACAAAAGAATTATTTAATAAAAAATACTATATATATGATGGAACAGTAGAAAAAGCAAGAGAAATCCAAAAAGCAAGAAGAGAACGGAGATGATTCATTAAAAGAAAATATATCTATGACAAATGAATCATTAACAGCATTTTCAATTTTAGAGGGAAGTGAAACTTTAGATTCACAATTCATATATAGAGATTTAAAAGAATTAGTTATTGAATTAGGATATTTTGAAAGAGAAGACTTTGACGTTATAGAAAAGAAAATACTAGAATGGCCAATACCAGATTATACACCAGCAGAATGGCCAGATAGAAAACTTGAAAAACAAGTAGTAGAATATGGAACATTAATTGCTTCAGAAGCTACAGTTGCAAATTCTTTAGGAATTTCACTAGAAGAATTAAAAGATATTAAAGGTGAAACTGATGAAGATGAAGAAGAAACAGTAGATAATAGTGATGAACTTTCAGTATTAAACAATACACTATTTGTTGGAGATTCATATATTGTTGGTTTATCAGGTGTTAGTGGAATTGAGGGAGCTACATTTGAAGGAGTAGTTGGTATTAATCCACAAACATGGTTAAATAAAGTTAAAGATTTACCAACATCTGCTAGACAGGTTGTAGTATACCTAGGTGTTAATGGACCAACACAAATTGAATCAATGAAAGGATTCATCGAAAGTTTAAGACAAAGATATGAAAATGCAAAAATATATGTAGTTGAAGTAATGCACTTAGGAAAAAATTATCAATATGGAAATGTTGATACTGTAAATTCAAAAATAGATATATTCAATGCACAAGTAAAACAAAAATGTAGCACAATGGAAAATGTTTACTTCATTGATGCATCATCAGGATTAGTAGCAAATGGATATTTAGCTAATCCAGATGGTGAAGGTATTCACATAACAGATTACGAAAAATTTGCAAAAAATATAGCAGCAGAAATCAGAGATATAAAAGGTTTAGCAACGAGCAGTGATGCAGCACTTACAGCAGAAGAATTTTTAAATCAAGTAAAATATGTAACTGAATATGCTAAAAATAATAAATTTGAATATGGAACACCAGATTACATGCCACCAAAAAGTGATGGAACAACAAGCGATGATGGATCTAAAAAAATATCAAATGCAACAATGGTATCTTGGGCATTATATAGAAGCGGATTTACAGGCCAAGGAGAAGAAGGACTATCAATAGGTGCAGATGGTAATTTAATAGAATTCTGTCTAGATAATAAATTTAAAAGAATAACAAATATAGATGATGTACATAGAGGAGATATAGTATTTACACAACAGTTAGATGACCAAGGTAAAAAAGCAGGAAATGTATTTATATACTCAGGAGAAGGAAAATTATATGATTGCAGCAGTACAGATAAAATTCAATTAACAGGATCATATAGTAGTTATACAAGTCAACCAATAGATGAAAATATTTCAGACTTCATGTGTGCATACAGAGTAACAAGTGCAGTTGCTAAAAATACAGGTTTTCAACCTGAACAAGATGTTATAGCAATGGGAAATGGTAAGGTAACAGAAATATATGGAGAAGGAAACAGCATAAACTTATTTAATGAAGAAGTACTAAGAGAAGCATTAGGTGGAGAAGAAAGAGCAGAAGGAGAAATAGATACAGAACATCCAAATGTTGGACTAGTTGATAATGGAGTTAGAATTAAATTAACAGATAATGCATTAAAAGGATTTGCATTAGTAATATTTGGTATAGATGTAGATAGTGGAATATCAGTAGGACAAGAAGTAAAAGCAACAGATGTAATTGGTAAAACAAGAGAAGATTCAGATATATGCATAGTATTGATAGACAGAGATAAAGCTGTAGTAGAAGATGTAGAAGAATATATTAAAGTACCAGAATTGAAACTAGGAAGCGGATATAATGGAAGCGCTTTATTTGCACAAAACTTAGATTTGGATCCTCAATTGGAAAAACTAATTGAAGATTTGGCTGGTCCACTAGAAGGAGAATATCCAGGAATAGTAAATATTTTAAAAGCAATTTCTATGAATGAAAGTGGAGGAGGAAAAAATCCAGCTGCTGGAGATGATCCAATGCAAGCAGCAGAAAGCTTAGGACAAGGTGCAGGCTCTTCTGTAGGTGGATGGGAAAGATCAGTACAAGCAGCAATCAATGCACTAACAAGTTCATGGGATATAGCAAGAGATAAAGGAGTAGAAGATTTAAGAGTTGTTATACAATCTTATAACTATGGACCAGGATTTGTTGATTATGTAATTAATCATAGCTCAGATAAAAAATATTCAAAAGATTTAGCTGTAAGTGCATCAAGCTATTTTGCAGCACAACAAGGTTGGTCAGCATACGGTGATCCTAATTATGTAGATCCTAAAATTTATAATTACTTACCAGATTTGCAAGAGTAATAAAAAGGAGATAAGACATGAATAGTAAAAAAAGAAAGAAAAATAAAATTAATAAAAAAAGATTAATGATAGTAATACTAATTCTTATTTTAGTATTCATAGTCTTATTTGCCACATATTCATATTTAAAAGAAAAAGAGAAAAAGGAAAAAGCTCAATTTAAAAAAATAGATAAAACATATGAGGAAAAAATCCAAGAAATTGATGTATATGTCAATAACTTATATGAATTAGTAAAACTATCAAATAGAGAAATAGAAATTTCTAATTATACAGATGAGGTTGGAATCTTAGTAAGATCAGGACTTAAGGTAATATATGATGATACAGCTAATTTAAGTGAAAAAGAAATAAAGGATTTCTATGAAGAAAATAAAGATGACATATTTGAACAATGTGGAATTGAAAGCTATGAAGTATATAAATTAATGGCAGATAAAGTAAAAATTTATAAAGATGATATAAAACCAACAGAAATGTCAATTGTTACAAACTCATGCTATACAGAAGGAGATTATATAATTTCAACTTTAAAAATAAAATATGATAATGGTGCAGAATTAGAAATAAAATTAAAATTTGCAAACTCAGGAAAAATATCTTATCCATATTTAAGAATACAAGGAGATTAAAGTGAAGAAAAAGAAAAAAAATTCATTAAATAAAAAAGAGAAAAGAATTTTTATATGTTTGGGAGTAGCATTATTAATCATACTAATTCTAATAATAATTACAATACCACTCAAAAATAAAAAGCCAGCTGTGGAACAACAAAATAATATTGATTTAAATGAAGAACTAACATCGATAAAACAAGTTGTTGAATACCTTGAGGCATCTTATCTGTATGAAGAAAACTCAACAGAAAATGGATATGATACTGATGTATATTTAAGCTTCAAATATAACCTTTATGAAGGCGATGAATCAAAAAGCTTATATTTTACAAACTTCTATGAAAAAATTGCAATGGTATCAAACTTCAAAAGCTTTAGGTTAATCGACAATTCTAAAGCAATAACAATTAAAGTTAAATGCAGTAACAATAAAATAACTGAAGTGAAGATAAATGATGAAGAAGATTATTTCAAAAAAGAAGATTCACGAAGAAGCCAAAAAAATGAAATAAATGTAGAAACATTAAATTTAGAAGTAAATTCACAAGTACTAAATGATTTGATCAATTCAAATTGGACAGAATCAAATGTTAATTTTGGAACTCAGGAAAGTACATTTGATAAATATAAGATATATTTTGATGAAGGATATGAAGTAAGAAGCATACAAGGAAAAGTATATAACATAGTATTTACACAAAATTATGCTGGAACTGTAGTAAATGGATATAAAGTAGGAGAAAGATTAGATATAATAGAATCACAATTAGGCACATCATATAAATCTGATTCCTCAATAATAGGGTATAAAACAGAAAACTTTTACATATTTTTCTCAAACAAAGAAATTTCAATATATCCAAACGTAAGATATGATTATACAGAATTTGAAAAATTAATAGAAAAATATAAAAACGACAAAGATATGAATGATCTTATGTACAATTTAACAGACATTTGGCCAGATTATGACAGATATACGACTGGAGAAAACTATTTTGATATATATTATACACTTAAAGGTGTAAGAATTTCATACAGCAGTATAAATCCAGTAGGAATACAAATATATGAAAATTACAAAGGTGAATTAAAAACAAAACAAGAAGAAATAAAAAATCTATATTATAAATTAGACCAAAATTTAATAATAAATAGAGAAAATGAAAGATTAATGCAAGACCAATTTTATGATGACAGTGGAAAGCAAGAAAACCCTCTATTATATAGTGATAAATTTTATTTATCAGCTACAAAAGACGAAACAAATTATACAAAAGTAAAGATAATATCATTAGATGGAACATACCCAAATAATGAACTAGACGATACAATTTTAATTTATAAATATGTATGGGCAGACGATACACATCTTATTTACACAATACAAGGAAATGGAATGTATATATATAATGCAGAAACAAGACAAACAGAAACATTAATGCAAGGAACTGAACAATTTGAAATAAAAGACTATGACAGAAATACTCATATTATAAAGTATGATAATTCAGAGTCAAGAATTGAATTTTAATTACTTTTAATACATTTCTAGATTCAATTATGAAGAAAAAAATTACAATAAAAAAGATAACATTAATTATATTTTGACAGTATGGCTAATAGAAACAATTTATTTTATAAATCTTAAAAAACAAAAATGGACAAACATGTTTAGTAATTAAGGGGAAAAAATAAATAATGAAGAAACTAGGAAAAATGCTTAAAAAATTATTAATAATGTATTTAATAATTTATATAACACTATCCTCAATGTCGAGTTGCTTTGCAAGAGGCTATGACGCATATTGTGGTCAATATGCATCAGATTGGGCAAAAGAATACGTAGAAAAATATGCTGACAAAAGTAGCTATTCTGATGGAGATTTAGGTACTGATGAAAAAGGAAGAGCAATATGTAGATGGACAGGAGGAACAGCTGGATCAGGTACTTTTTATGGTTGCTGTACATGCTTTGTTCAGTGGATATACCAAAATGCATTAGGTATAAATATATATGATTATGGATTTTCTCCACTATCTGACACAGCATATTCTAATTTAAAAGGTGGAAATGAATATTTTGATGATGTTTCATCTGAAACACTACAAGCAGGAGATATATTGATCGTAAATGGACATGCTGAAATGTATGCAGGAGACGATCAACATGCTAACTTTGGTAGCACACCAATGAATGTACATGGAGCATGTAACAGAATGACACCAGGTAGAAGTTCCGAAGGAGCAATTGCAGTAAGACTAAAAAGCTCAGTTCAAGTTAACCCAGCAGGAAACATACCAGTAACAGAAGAGGAAGACTTAAGCATATATGATGAAAATGGATTCATATATTCAGGAGTTGCAAAAATTAAAGGATATAAATCATCAACACCTTTTGGAAAATGGATTATAGAAAAACTAACAGAAATATTAGACTATATCATAGGAATAATGACTATAGGAATAAGAATGGTAATAGTAGGTTGGACAGCTATTATTGAAAGATTCTTTATGGATGGAATAGTAAATGCAGTAACAGGAGTAACAAACGAAAGAGTAGATGATTGGGGAAAAGACCCAGAATTAGAAGATGAAATAGATCAAGAAGCACAAGAAATAGAAAACCAAGAAGATGAAGAACAAACATCACAAGCAACAGGACAGCCTGGAGATGAAGATTACATAAGTGAAGGAATGCAAACAATTGCTGACATAGGAGGAAATGTACAATTAAATACTTCATCAAAAGCAAATGTAACAATAGAAAATATGGTATATAATAAAATACCAATTTTAGATATTAACTTCTTCAATTTTGAATCAGCTGGTGGAGCTGTAGTAGATGAAAATGGAATAATTTATATAATAAAAGAAAATGTAGCATTATGGTATTACATATTTAGAGTTATTTCTATCATAATCATGTTACTAGTACTAATTTACTTAGGAATAAAAATGGCAATATCAACAGTAGCAGAGAAAAAAGCAGTATATAAACAAATGTTAGTGTCTTGGATTGCCGGCTTCACATTAGTATTTGCGGTAAACTATATAATGTTCTTTATAATTTATGCAAATGAAAGTGCTATTAGTTGGATAACACCAAAATATGAGAGTGGAGAAGAAATTTCATTATATGAGTCAGTAAGATCAAAGGCATATGAATTAAAAGCATCAACTGGATTTGCAGGAATGATAATGTACATGATACTAGTATATTACTCAATAAGATTTTTATTTATATATTTCAAAAGATTTTTAACTGTTATGATGCTGGCATTAATATCACCATTTATGGGAGTATCGTATGCATTACAGAAAATAAATAAAAATGGTAGAGGAGCTGGTGAAATATATGGCAATTGGATAAAAGACTTTTCATACACCGTATTCTTGCAGTCATTGCACGCACTTGTATATACAATATTTATTTCAAACGCATTAAAATTATCAGAAACTTCATTATTAGGAATATTTATATCATTTGTATTCTTAGTATTTATGGTAAGAATGGATCCTTTAGTAAGACAAATATTTGGTTTTGCAAAGGGAAGCAATGCAGCAAAATTAGCAATGGATCCAATTGCACCTAAAGTAAAAGCAGCACAAGCATTAGGAAAGAAAGCAAAGAAAGTTGCGGGAGCATATGGAAATGTTATAGGAAAAGTTGCAGGAAAACCAGCATCTAAGATGTCACAATATGCAACAAGAAAAATAAATGCTGCTAGAAGTAGCATAAATCAAAACTTGATAAACTCAGGTATGTCACCAGAAGAATTAAAGAAAAAACAAGAAGAAGCAAAACAGAAGAGAGCTGAAAGAAAGAAAAAGAGAGATGAAGTATTAGAACAAACAGCATTAGGCTTAAAGTTTGGAAAAGATTTATCACTAGCAATGCTAAAGGGAGCAATGGTAGTTCCAATGATGATTGCTGAACCAGCATTAGGAGTACAAATATTAAGTTCAACAATAAGTTCTGGAGAAAAAATAAAAGACACATTAAAACAAGCAGAAAAAAGAGGTTTCAGAGTAGGAACAGCAAAAGGTAAATACAAATTTAGAGGAATACAACCAAGAAATCAAAGCTCAGCTCAAAGGTTAACATCTAGACTAACATCACTAGGAGTAGATTATAAAATTGAACAAGGACATACAAACCAAACAGCAAATTCAAGAAATAGGACTACATCAAGCACAGGACAAAGACCAACAACAGGACAAAGAGCAACAACAGGACAAAGACCAGCAACAGGCAAAGGAACAGCAACAGGACAAAGACCAGCAACAAGCCAAAGCTCAACAGCCAGAAGACCAGAAACAAGACAAGGACCAGGAGTAAGTCCAGAAATTCAAAGTGATATAAAAACACAAATTAGCAATTTGATGCTTGCTAATAACATTACAGGAGAAAATATAGACCCATCTAGAATATCAGAATATATGTCAGTACTTCAACAAGCAAAACAAAAAGAAAAAGAAGTAGAAACGAGTTATAAAGAACTTGTAGGAAAATTAGATGAACAAATTGCTGAAATGGAAAAAGTAAGTCCAGAATTTGCTAGAGAATTGCAAAGAAAGAAAACAGAACAAGTAGAAAAAATTACTCAAATATTGTCAAAACCATTAGCAGAAAGAGATATTTACGCAGCTATGCAAAACTACAAGAGCAAAGTACCATCATTTAATGCTGATTCAGAATATTTGCAACAAAGAGATATTGAGGGAATTGCAAAAGAAATAGATTTAATATTAGAACAAAAAGGTCAAGACATAAGAATGAGTAAAGAATTTGTAGCAAAAGTACAAAAAGAAATTACTGAAAATCAAAGAAGAATGAGAGATGAAAAACAAAGAGCAGAAAGTAGAAGCGAAATAGCAGGTCAAGATGTTTCTAGAAAAGGAATAAATGAAGCACACGATACAACAAGATCAGTAACAGAAAGTGTTAGAACATTATCACCAGATACTGCTAGAAGTGCAGATGTAACACAAAGAGCAAAAGAAAGAGAAGCAAGCGTTTCACAAAACACAACAGGATACAGACAACCAAGGTCTACATCAACAGCGCCTCAACAAAATAATACTTCAGCAAGATCTGCACACGATGTTGAAAAATCAAGTAGCACAGATAGACTTGTAAAAAATATAGTTAATGCATCAAGAGGAACAGAAAGTAAAGTAAGTGTAACAATGCCTAGACAGACAATAAGGTTTGCAAAACAATTAGAAGAATTACAAAAACTTGGAGAACAAGCAGAAGAAATATCAGGAGAAAAAACATATAATCTAGATGAAATATTAGAAAGACTAAAGAATTTATAAAAATATTAAAGGTAAATATATGAAACTCTCTATATTTACCTTTTTTTTATAATAGGAAAGTGCTCCGCATTTCCTATTATATAAAGGCTTCGCCCAAATTGCACACAAATTTTTTAACAAAAATTTGGCACATAGAACAAAGACGCGGACTTTGCAATAAATTTATATAGTATGACATATAAAAATGTCCGCTTTTGTTCTTTATAGGAAATTTCTCCGAATTTCCTGTAATATAAAAGCCTCGACCAATTTAAATAGTACTTATAAAACAGATAACATAAAATGGAAAATCAATCATACGCGAATATATACAATACTTTATTAATATATTAAAATATACTCGAGGTGAGAAAAAATGCCAGAATTTGTTATAAAACCAAAAAAGAAAAAAGATTATGAACAATTCACATGTAGAATAGAGACAGAACTACTAGAAAAGATAAAGAGAACTGTTTTAGACAATGATATTTATTCAATCAATGAATTTATAAATGAATGTTTAAGATATTCACTTAAAAACATGAAAATAGAAAAAGACAAATAAAAAAATCAATAAACGGAAATTTTGAAATGAAATAATATCAAAGCTTTCCGTTTTTTCATTTTTATAGTATAATAATAAAAAATTTAAAGAGAGAGGTAAAAATGGAAAATAATAAAAAAGTAATAGCATTAATACTTGCAGGTGGTAAAGGTTGTAGAATGAAACAAGACATTCCTAAACAATTTATACATATAGAAAACAAGCCATTAATAGTATATACAATGGAAGCATTTGAAAAACATCCTATGGTTAATGAAATAATTGTTGTATGTTTAGAGGGATGGCATGATATTTTAAGAGCATATGCAAAACAATTTAATATAACAAAATTAAAGTATGTAGTTAATGGAGGAGAAACTGGACAAGAATCAATCAAGAAAGGAATAGATGAACTAAAGTTACACTTTAATAATGATGATGTAATTATGATACATGATGGAAATAGAGGCTTAGTTTCTCAAGAAATTATATCAGATTCAATCTATACATATAATATTAAAGGTTCAGCCGTTACTGCAATTCCATGTACAGAAGCTATTTTTGAAAATGAAAATTTTACAGAAATGGAATCAACAAAAGAAATTCCAAGAGAAAGATTATTTAGAACACAAACCCCACAGACATACAGTTTGGGAAAACTAATTTGGGCTCATGAAGAAGCAGAAAAAAGAGGAATAAAAAACACAGTAGCAACATGTTCTCTAATGAACTTATTAGGAGAAAAAATTTATTTTTCAAAAGGAAGCGAAAAGAACATGAAAATTACGACAATAGAAGATCTAGATCTGTTTAAAGCTATACTACATATATCACGAGAGGAGTGGATCAAATAAAGTGATTGAAAATAACTTATATTTGGAAGATATAAAAAGTGTTGCTGAAAGTACAACATTAGATTTCAACAAATTTAAAAATAAAAAAATATTGATTACAGGAGCAACTGGATTAATATGTTCATTCCTAATAGATGTACTAATGTACAGAAATAAAATTCATAATGATAATATCAAAATATATATGATAGTAAGAAACGAAGAAAGTGCTAAGAAAAGATTTAAAGATTACAATTTAGCAAGAATTGATGAACCGATAGATAGTAATTTAGTATATATAGTGCAAGATGTTTGCGAAAAATTAAAAGTAGATATTGAATTTGATTATGTAATTCATGGAGCAAGTAATACACATCCATTAATGTATTCTACAGATCCTATTGGAACAATAACAACAAATTTCATAGGATTATATAATCTATTAGAATACTCAAAAAACAATAAAAAATGTAGGACATTTGCAATGTCAAGCGTAGAAATATATGGAGAAAACGACGGAAAAGAGAAAGCTTTCTCTGAAGAAAGTTTAGGATATATAAATTGTAACACATTGAGAGCTGGATACCCAGAAAGTAAAAGAGTATGTGAAGCATTATGCCAAGCATATATTAATAAATATGATTCAGACATAGTAATAGGAAGACTTTGCAGAATCTATGGCCCAACGATGAAAATTGATGATAGCAAAGCTATAGCACAATTTATAAAAAAAGCAGTTAACAATGAAGATATTGTACTAAAGAGTAATGGAGAACAATATTTTTCATACTTATATGTTGCAGATGCTGTAAGTGCAATATTAAAAATAATTTTTGAAGGAAAAAATGGAGAAGCTTACAATATAGCGGATGAGAAATCTGATATAACATTAAAAGAATTGGCAAACATATTGGCAGCATCTAATAACAAAAAAGTTACTTTTGAAATTCCAGATGAAAAAGAGAAAAAAGGATACTCAACATCTACAGTTGCAATTTTAAATGCTGATAAGTTAAAAAGTCTTAATTGGAAAGCAAAATATGACATAAAAACAGGTTTAGAAAAGACTACAAAAATTTTAAAAGCATTATCAAATGAAGAAAAATAAATTAGTAAATTAACATATCGAAATGTGTATTACCACGATGTTATGATAAACACTACATTGCCACTTGAAGCAAAATGTAGTGTTTTTATTTATATAATAGGAAATTTCTCCGAATTTCCTATTATATAAAGGCTTTGCACAATTATTGGACCATAAAAAGTACAACTTCAATATTTTTTATATTGTATTTTGAATCTTACAATATTTAGAATGGATAAGGACATTTTCTTTATTACGTATTTATAATTAATAAAAATCAGATTTTTCTAGTATTCTAGTTCAATATTCTGTTTCTGTGCATTTTTCCAAAACAAGATGTAATTTTGAAATAAAATCAGGTTTGTTACTTACATAATTTGTTTATTTCTTTTAATAAAAACTTTTGCAATTTAATAATTTTAGATTCAAAATTTAATGACTGCTCTAATAATGGATTTTCTTTCATAGAAGAAAAAATCTTTTGGAGATAAAAAATAGGTATAGTTTTATATAACTGTGTAACAAATAATAAAAATATTTTTACATATTGACATTTTGTATTAGTGTGATACAATAATTGTATTAAAGAAATACAATTAAGGAGCAAATATGAATAAAAAACTAATTTTTAAACAATATCATTCACAAACTCAAGATGAAATAATCGAAGAATTTAAAAGTCACTATAATTATTACAAAGAAAATGATGACTTGGAAAATCAATCAAAAGAACATAAAGAAAAATATTTAAAATTATGTGAAAAATTTTTAAGAAAATTAGAAACCTTAAATTTACCAAAACTAACAGATGACTGGTGGTGTTATTGTTATTTACTGAAAAATGACTCTATTGATTTAAGTTTAAGTTTTTGCTCTGAAATAAAAGTAGAAGATAACGAAATTACAGAAGAAACATTTAATGATGAATATATATTATTAAGTGTAAAGTGTAATTATCTTAGTGTATCTGAATATGCGAAACTATATAATGTTACCGATGTTACAGTTAGACAGTGGATAAGGCGAGGAAAAATAAGAAGTGCAAAGAAACAAGGAAGAGATTGGATAATTCCTGACATTGCAGATAAACCAAGAAGAGGTTTTGAAGCAGTCACATATTTTTGGAAAAACTTATCAAAAGAATTAATAGAAAAAATACCTTTTCTAGATGGTTATAATGCATTATTGATATTGCAAAATGAAGATAATAAAAGATTATTTGATGTAATATTAAGTAACGATGAAATGGAATTAAGAAAAAAGATTCAAATTAATAATATTGAAAGAGAAAAATTAGAGCTAGAGTTAATAAGTAGTGGAATGGTGAATATAGAACCATTTAAAATTTTTCACACATAATTAATTTATATTTTAACATAAATGGAGGAAATACATTTGAAGGAAGAATATATTATATATTGCGACGAATCTGCAAAAAAAGGAAAATATTTTGGAAATTTCTATGGTGGAGCTATAGTAAATGCAGCACAAATCGATAAGCTAAATATTACTTTAAATAAAAAGAAAGAAGAATTAAATTTGTTTGGAGAAATAAAATGGTCTAAAGTTACAGAATCTTATTTAGATAAATATATAGAAATGATAAATCTATTTTTTGATTATATAAAAACAAGTAATATAAAAATTAGGATTATGTTTAAGCCTGTTTGTTATATAGCCAACAATTTAACAGATAATCAGATTGATAATGAATACTATCTACTTTATTATCAATTCGTAAAATGGGCTTTTGGATTTGAAAATAGTAATCCTCTAAAAGATAAAGAACTTGATATTAGATTCTATTTTGATAAGTTACCTAATACACCTAATAGAAATAATACTTTTATAGATTTTGTATATGGGTTAAACAATGTAAATATCTTTAAAGATAATAATGTTCACATTAAAAGAGAAAATATAGCTGAAGTAATTTCTCATAGTCACGTTATTTTACAATGCATGGATATAATATTAGGTTCAATAAATTTTAGACTAAATAACTTTCATAAAGAAAAACTACCAAATAGCCAAAAAAGAGGAAAAAAGACTATTGCTAAAGAAAAACTTTATAAACATATATTAAATAGAATTAGAGAAATACATCCTAATTTTAATATTGGTGTATCGACAGGTTTACACAATATGAATACTTGGACAATCCCTTATAGACATTGGAAATTCATACCCAATGATGCAACCTATTATAAAAAATTTACTAAAAAAAGAGAAAATCAATAATCCCCCATCTCATCTACATATACCTTTTACGCACTAAACGTAAAGCTTCGAATTGACAGGGAATTATTAACTATAATATATATTTGTTAAATATATTATACAATTAAAAAAAAAAATTGCAATAGTTTATACAAAAATTATTAAATATGAATATAATGCCTATAATAATTAAACTAGTTTTATTTATAACCATTTTAACAGTAGATATACTATACTACAAAGCACTAAGCAAAATTAACAGGAATAGATAATATTATTTATTCCTGTTTTTTATCTTATAGGAAAGTTCGCCGAATTTCCCATTATAGAAAGGCTCCGCCAAATTTAAAATCAAAATATATCTGTTTTTAGAATATTATTTAAATAAATTATAATTAGCTCGAGTAAGTATTTTTTTGCAATATATAAAAAAATGAAACTTTTTTTGAAAAATATAGCACTATATATTGAAAGGAGATAAAATGAGTACTCAATTATCACTAGAAAATTTTGAAAAAGTGTATGATGATACATATAATCGTACATTAATGTATATAGTATGTAATTCTGCTAGTATTAATGATGTTAATGATTTATTACAAGAAACATATGTAGAGCTATATAAGATTTTAAAAAGAAAAAAATATTTAGAATTAGATAATTACCAAAATTATATTATAGGGATAGCTAAAAAGAAAATACAAAGATTTTATGGAAAAAGATATCAGCTAAAAACCTTTTCGATTTTTAGTGATAAAGATGAAAATGAGTATGAATTAGAAATTCCTTCTAATTTTGATCTAGAAATGGATATAGTTACTAAGCTAGAAGCGGAAGAAATTTGGAAATATATTAAGCAAAAGGATATTAAGATAATAAAAATCTTTTATTTATACTATTACATGGATTTAAAATTATCTGAAATCTCAAATGAACTTAAGATTAGTGAATCTAATGTTAAAAATATTTTATATCGAACTATAACGGACATAAAGAAAAATGTAAAGATAGAAGGTGATATAAATGTATAATAACCTTAAAAAAGAGATAGAAAAAGATTTTAATAAGGAAAAGAACTACAATGCAATTCTATCAAAAATAGAAAAAATGAGTAGTATGAAAAAAATTAAATATGCTTTAATTCCAATTTGTATAGTAATTATTGTAGTTATAGGATTTAGTCAAAAAGATTTGTTTTATAAGAAAGCTGAACAAAATAATGATAATAGCATAAGTAATATTAGAAATAAGAATTGGCCTATAAAAGAAGTATATTTAGACAATGAATCAATTCAACCGAGCATTGAAAGAGTTCCAGCTTGGGAAAACATGACAATATGTCAGCAATTTTCTTCAGTTGAATATAACAGTAGTAATTATGCAAGTAAAAATATAGAAATATCTGATGATATGATAGATAAAGAACTTGGAATAGCAGTATTAACTGGATATGACAGTATTTCAAAAATTGAATATACTAGAAATGCTACTCTTTATTCCATAAAAAATCTATCTAGCAAATGTGTTATTGCTTTAAAATTTGAAAATACTACAGAATATTATTTATATCGTAATATGGATTATATACCATCTACACTTGACCAACTTATTAAAGAATTAAATTTAAAGGATTTCATGTCTTTTGAAACAGAATATTATTACTATTGGGATTTTGATGAAGAAGGAAATGAGAAAAAACAAACTGTTGAATTTCAAAATATAAATGATGATATTATTTGGCAAATGTTATTTGATAATACTGATGTTGAAAATGTATATAATGATAATCAATGGCATGAACCTATTATGAGTATAAGTGTTAATATACCAATACTAGGATATGAGAATATTAGTGTTTCAATAAGTGAAGATGGATATCTTACAACAAATATTTTAGATTCAGGAAAGTGTTTTTATATAGGAACTGAAAAAGTACAAAATTTTGTAAATTATGTAATTGAAAATTGTGATGGCTATCAAATTGTTTATATAACAGATAATAACAATAATATGAACAGTGTTACAGATAATACGATAGAAATATATGATGTTACAAATAATACAACAACTAAAAAACAATTAAATACAACAGAAAACAATAATGCAGATAATTATATACCTTCATATGATCCAACAATTAATTTTTAATTTAACTGGGCTTGTACCTGTAAATTTTAAAACTAAAATTAATCAAAAAATATTGACCATATATCAATATTTTGATAAAATATGTATATAATATTTATGGAGGTGTTTAATATGCCAATTATTAGACCAAGTTCTGATTTGAGAAATAATTATAATGAAATTTCTACAATTTGCCATCAAACAAACAGTCCAGTATATATTACTAAAAATGGTGCAGGGGATTTAGCAGTAATGAGTATTGAATTATACGAACTTCTAACAGATAAATATTCTCTATACAAAGAATTAGAAAAAGGAATTAATTCATTAGAAAAAGACAAAAAATATTCATCAAAAGAAGTTTTTGACGAGTTAGATAAAATTTAAAAAGAAAGAGGACAGCCTTTGAAAAAATATAATATAGAATATTCAATGGAATCAAAGAAAGATTTAGTCGAGATAAAACGATACATCAAATATAATTTACAAGAAGCTAATACAGCCCAAAAACTAATTACAAAGATAAAAGAAGAAATAGATGGTCTAAAAGATAATCCAGAAATGTATTCTATTATAGATGATGATATAATCAAAAGATTTGAAATTAGGAAACTAGTAGTTGATAATTATATTATTTTTTATAGAATAAATGATGAAAATATACAAATTGTAAGAGTTATGTATGGAAGAAGAAATTGGATAACATTATTATAAAATATGGCAATTCAATGAAAAAATATATAGATATAAATAAAGTCACAAGATATAGATGAAATTGAAATTATGATTAATTTGCTACAAGTTAATGAACCAGATGAAATAAAAAAATGACAAAATTTTAACTTGATGTTAGAAATTTGTCATTTTTTTGTTTAAAGCGAACGTCATAGTTATCTACAATGCTTTTTTCTTTTGGACGATTGATACAAAGTATCAATTTACTAAAGTAAATCCCAGACTTGTTATTTAACAAGCGCGGGGGTGTAAAAATTTTAATGGTTTTCTCTGTAATATTTTTCTCTGTAAGTGTATAAAGCTGTTTGAGCCACCAAAGAGTTACTGTCAAGAAACAGACTTTGAAGGATTTCAAAAGTTGCACTAATATTATTTGCTACTGCTATTCTTACATTCAAATCTTCATCTTTCGAAAGTTGCAAAAGAATTTCAGCGGTTGCATTGGTATTTCTTGCTACGATTTCTCTCATTTTAGGTTTACTTTTTGAATATTTTAAAAGAATTTCGGGAGTTGCTTTAGTATTACCTAATACTTCTTCTACTACAAGATAGTTTACATCTTCAGAAAGACTTAAAAGAATGTCAGAAGTTACATTAGTATTACCAGCTACTGCTTTTCTTACTTGCCAATCTTCGTCTTTTGAAAGTTTTAAAAGAATTTCATAAGTTGCATCGGGATTTTCAGCTACGGTTCTTCTTACAATAGGGTATGTTTCTTCTGAAAGTGCCTTCAGTATGTTTTCATCGGATGTACTTTTTGCTAGCATTAACCGGCACTCAAAAGAAATTTTGGACAAATCAATTAAAATTTTCACGTTTTTCACTCCTTTAAAGTATTTTTTACTAGGCATATTGCTCTTTAACCATGAAATATATCACACATATTATGTAAGGTCAACATTTTTAACTTGCAAAAAAATAGAAAGTGTTATTTTACCACTTTCCTTGGAAGTGTACACAGGTTTGATATTTTTATATTCATTTATACTCCTACTTACAAATCACTATTTGATAAAATTATTATACTACAGAAAAAAATACTTATATAAAGGTATCAGAAATTAATTATTTTATTTATATTTTCTATAAATTCGATTCCTTCTATCTTGTTAATGCCAAAGCATTTTTTACCTAAGTCTTTGAGTGATGCTCCGCAATGATAAAGTTCTTTATTATCTATAATAATAAACCTATCATGGAATTTATCTGTGCGTGTTATTTTTAATACCCCATATTGCTCATTAAACTTCTTAATATCTAGTTTTGTTAGATTACAATTTTGTGAAGTAAAAATAATTGCTTGGACATTTTTATTTTTCTTTTGTAGCATTTTAAGAATAGTATCATCTATTATTACTATTTTACTTTGTGCTGTTTTTATAATGTCAATTATTAGTTCATAGCTATCCCATATTTGTCCCTTAAAAAATATTTTTTGTTTAAATTCTTGTTCTTTATTCTTTTGTAATTCATTAAATACTTGATTGAATTTATTATCATGTTCTAATAATCTATATTC
>CANQAH010000010.1 GCA_947588885.1 uncultured Clostridia bacterium | reverse complement strand
CTATAAATTCCACGTCTATTAAATCCTTTCATTGTTGGATATTCTCTTTTCATAAAGTCTACTAACTTATCTACAATCTTTTCTCCCCAATTAGCATCATTTACTTTTTCACTTATATATTTTCCAAAATCCCAATATAAAGAAATTAATTCTTCATTTACTTTTTTATAAGCATTATTTCTTCTAGTTTCTATCATATTGATGATTTCGTTGAAATTTAAATCTAAATTATTTTCCAATCGCATTCTCCTCATTGTCAATTTTTATTTTTTAGCATTATACAATGTGTTTTACTTTCTTCTATTTTTTTGAATCCAATTCTTTCATATAGTTTTATTGCTTTTTCATTTATTTTAAATGCTTGTAATTTTATATTTTTCCCTCTATTCTCAAACATAATCTCTTTTAATACTGCTGTTCCAATTCCTTTGTTTTGATATTCTGGTTTTATACAAATATTTCCTATGTCAAAAGTATTATTCTCTATTTCCTTTCCATTATAGAATCCGGACTAATTCATCTTTTATGTATATAAGTTCTATATTTTTTGAATTTTCTTTCATAAATTTATCAAATAACTTTTTTTGGATTTCTTCATTCCACTCTCCATAAATAGTTTTTACATACTTTTGATAAACTTCCTTTTTTAAATTATAAATAAAATTAATTTGTTCTTTATTACCATTTTTATATGGTTTTAATTCTAAATTTGGTATTTTCCAATCTAATCTAATCTTGCGTTCTGTAATTTTATTTTCAAAAAGTCGGACTTTCTGTTCAGAAATAATATGGTCATAATTTGAAGATTCTTCTGAAAATATGCAACCACAATATTTTTGCATATATAATCCCATTTCTCGTGCCTTTGCTTGTCCTTCTCTAAAGCCAACTCTAAAATCTCTATATAAAAATTCAATCTCATATTTCTGAGATAACTCTTCACATAGCTTTTTTAGCTCTTCATGCTTTTGATATGGACTAACAAAAAGCGTTGTAGTAAAAGCATCATATCCATGTTCTTTTGCATATTTTACAGTCTTTTCTAAACGTACTCTATAACAATAATTAACACATCTATTTTCTAAATCTTTTACAACATTTTTGCAAAATTCTTTTAATCCATATTCTTCTTCAATAATTAATTCAAATTGCTCCATTTTACTATATTCTATTAATGTATCTCTTCTTGTTTTGTACTCTATATATGGATGGATATTAGGATTATACCAAAAAGATATAGGTTCTATTCCTTCTTTTCTAAGTGACTCTATGCAATAAACACTGCAAGGTGCGCAACATGTATGCATCAATAATTTCATATATTTCTCCTTTTATTTTTGGTAAACCCAGAAAATCGATGATTCACCTATTAATCTTAAATTATTTATTATATAGTTTCTTACTTTATTTGGATTTTGCCAATTAATTCCTGATTTTTTTAATAAATAAATTGCATTACTTTCATTTTTTATTCTTTTAATAATTCCATCTTCGCCTTTAGTTCCAAAGTTTCCAATCATAAACATATCATAGTCTTTAGTGTATTTATCTAAAGGTATATTATATATTGCCGCTTCTGCATCTAATACATAAACATTATTATTAACTAAACTTTCCGTAACAATAAAATCATCTACTTCAATTATTCTATTTCTTATTTCATCTGGAATTTCTATTCCAACAAAATGCTTTAATTCTTTTTCTTTCTCTACTGCAAAATAGTTTCTATAACAGCCTATCATAGAATTAAAGAATATAGATAATGTAAAAAATATAGTTATAAAACTTGTAATTGCAAATATTGATAGCTTTAAATAATATTGTGCTTTATTTTTTAATTTATTAATAATGAATTGGTAAATCAAATAAATAATATATATACATGAAATAAATGTTACTAATGCTCCAATAAGAAAATGTATTTCATCTGAAATTGGAAATACCACAATAAAACTAGATATAGCATACGCAAATAATATTCGTATTTCATTTCTAGTTTTTCTAAAAAATAACAATACAAACATAATAAGTAAAGTAATAGGCACTAAACATGATAATATTGGTTTAGTTTCAATTAATGATAAATATGAAATTTTATTACTGAAATTTGTGATTACTCCAAAAACTGCATAATCCAAAAATTCTTTCGTAATTCCATTAAAAGCTAGATAAGCCGCAAAAAATATTATAGGTACTAAAACTCCACACAATCTTGTACTTGCAATTTTCAAAAAAGATTTTAACTGTTCTTTATTTCTTACCACAAATATCTTGTATCCTATACAAGCTATACTAACAGCTAAACCCGTAGTTTGCTTAAATAATATTGATATTCCTGCAATTATTCCTATTATAAAATCATATTTAAAATTATGTTTTAATAAATCATTTTCATTTTTCGATATTTCTATATATGTTAAAATAAGTGTCATTAACAAAACTGCATAATTATAGTCAATACACATTACATTTTTAAAACTTATTAGAACTACAATTAAACCTACTAATGCTAAATCTTTATTAGTAATCTTTTTTAGTATTAAATAAGACATAAAGAATATTGCAGACATCATTATTGATGCAAGTATTCTCATCACTATCAATTGATTTCCTAATATCTTTAAAAATATTCCAGCTATCATATATAAGAGTGGAGTTGTAATTGTATTAAAATCTCTATATGGTAGCAGCCCATCTGCTATATTTCTAGACATATTATATATCCAGATTTCATCTAAATTTCCAAATGCCTTTGAAAAAATGTTTGAAAAGCAAACTGTAAATATAAAAAGTAATATTAAAATATTTTCACATACACTTAATGTTTTTTCTCTATCTATTTTCATTTTTTATTTCCTATTATTTTTCATTATATTCTATATTAAAATGTTCATAAGCAAGAGGTGTAGCTATTCTTCCTCTTGGAGTTCTTGCAATAAAACCTATTTGCAATAAATATGGTTCATATACATCTTCTATTGTTCCATTTTCTTCTCCTATTGTAGCAGTTAATGTTTCTATACCAACAGGTCCTCCTTTGTAATTATATATAATTGATTCAAGTATTTTTTTATCTATATTATCTAATCCAAGTTCATCAATTTCTAATTTATTTAAAGCAACTTTTGATATATCTAATGTTATATTTCCATCTCCTAGAACCAATCCAAAATCAGCAACTCTTTTTAATAATCTATTTGCAATTCTTGGGGTTCCTCTAGAACGTTTAGCAATTTCCATTGAAGCTTCCTTGTCTATACTTATTCCTAATATATCAGCAGATCTTCTTATAATAGTATTTAAATCTTCTGGTTCATATAATTCTAATCTATCCACAATTCCAAATCTATCACGTAAAGGAGTAGACAAACTTCCAACTTTTGTCGTTGCACCAACCAATGTAAATTTAGGTAAGTCTAAACGTATTGATCTAGCACTTGGACCTTTTCCTATAATTATATCCAAATTAAAATCTTCTAATGCTGGATATAATATTTCCTCAACATTTCTATTCATTCTATGTATCTCATCAATAAACAATATATCATTCTCCGATAAACTTGTTAAAATTGCTGCTAAGTCTCCTGGTTTTTCTATTGCTGGTCCAGAAGTGACTCTAATATTAGAATTCATTTCATTTGCCAAAATATTTGCAAGTGTAGTTTTTCCAAGTCCTGGAGGTCCATAAAGTAAAACATGGTCTAATGTCTGATTTCTTTTTTTAGCAGCTTCTATACATATTTTCATATTTTCTTTAACTTTTGTCTGACCTATATATTCACTTAACTTTTTTGGTCTTAATGATGTTTCCTGCAATTCTTCAGATTCATCTTTTACTTTAGGTATTAATAAATTTTCATCAAAATTTTCTTCATTAAAGTTCATAACATCCTCCAGAATTTAATATCTAACCTATCATTTCTAAAATTTCTTTTTTTAATTCTTTTACCATATCATCTTGTTTTATTTTTCTAATTATTTCACCTTTTTTAAAAAGCAATCCTTCATTTTTTCCTCCAGCAATTCCTATATCAGCTTCTCTTGCTTCTCCTGGTCCATTAACGGCACACCCCATAATCGCCACTGTTATATCACTATTTATTGTTTGTAAAAAATTTTCTATTTCTTTTGCTATTGGTATTAAATCATATTGTATTCTTCCACAAGTTGGACAAGAAACAAGCTTAGGTATATTTTTCAATAAATTGCAATTTTTCAAAATTTCTTTACAAACTTTGATTTCTTCAACTGGATCATCTGATAAAGATACTCTTAATGTATCTCCTATTCCTTGTCTTAATAGCACTCCTAATCCAATACTTGACTTTATTGTTCCAGAAAAAGCTGTTCCTGCTTCTGTTATTCCCAAATGTAATGGATAAGGAAATTCTTTAGAAGCTTTTTCATATGCTTCAACACACATATCTAAATTTGAAGCTTTTAATGAAATACATATATCGTAAAAATCTAATTTTTCTAAAATTTCGACATGTCTTCTTGCACTTTCTATCATTGCATCACTACAAGGCTTCCCATATTTTTTTAATAATTCTGGTTCAAGGGAACCTGCATTTATTCCAATTCTTATTGGAATATTATTTTTCTTACATGCATCTACTACTTTTTTTACCTTTTCTTCATCACCAATATTTCCTGGATTAATACGTACTTTATCAACACCAGATTCTATTGATTGTAAAGCAATTTTATAATCAAAATGAATATCTGAAACAATTGGAATGTGGATTTTCTTTTTTATTTCTTTAATGGCTTTCGCATCTTCTATATCTAAGCAAGCAACTCTAATTATTTCGCAACCTGCTCTTTCTAATTCTAATATCTGTTTTACAGTTGATTCAACATCTTTTGTTTTTGTATTACACATTGATTGTATTACTACTTTATTTTGTCCACCTATTTTTACACCGCCAACATTAATTTGTCGTGTTTCTGTTCTATTCATAAATCTATCTCCCCTATTTTTTCATATTTTACCATTACATGCCAAAAAACACAACAAAAAAGCCAATCTTTTAGAAAGTATCATACTAATTTACAAATACGCAGCAAAGCCTTTATATGATAGGAAGTTCAGAGAACTTTCCTATTATATAAAAATAGACTATAAACTCTGATATTTTTCTAAACGTCAAACATCAAAATATTATAGCCCTTTTATTCACTACTTAATTTTTTAATATTTAATATTCTTCATTTCATACTTTTTATAATTTGGTTCATATTTAGAAAGCATATTATAAAAACTTTTTGTATGATTTTTATATTTTAAATGACAAAATTCATGTAAAACAATATATTCAATAACTTCTCTACTATATTTTATAATTCTTGGATTTATTAATATTTTTTGATCATCCGTACATTTAGCTAAACAATTAGGCATCTCAATTATTTCATAATCTTCTGGTGCAATTCCTGTTTCTATTCTTGTTTTTTCCATTATGTTTTCAAGTTCTCTTTCAGCAATTTTATAATATAATTTGTCAATTAAAATATCTGTCATTGATTCATGATCAATTTTTTTATATTTTTTAGGTAAACAAACTCTAACAATATTATTTATTAAATCACATTCAATAATTTCTGTATTTTTGTACAATACTTTTAAATTATATGCAACTCCTAAAATTTGAATTGGTTTTAAACTAATTTCATTTTCTCTTTTTTCTTCGTATTCTTTTAATTTTTTTATTATCCAATTCCTTTTATTTGAAACAGCTTCTTGTATTTTGCTTTGTGTAACATACCAAGGAGCACGAACTAAAACTTCCCCATTTTGTACCGAAATATATAACCCACTTTCTGCAGTTTTATCAACACTATAAGTAATTATTTCTTCTTTCATTTTTTACTACCTCCTTGATTCGTTTTAAGAACTTCTGTTTGGTAGTATTTTATATTTTTCGTTTCCATTTGTCAATAGTTTTTAGAAAATTTGTTCGCTTTTTTTTAAAATATTTTTATACTGTTCCAATATTAATAAATAATTATATTTAAACCAATAAACACTATAACCAATTAAAGTTAATACCACAAAAAAAGATAATAAGAACATACTTATTCTTATTATCTTTTCATATAATAGTGCTCCGCATTTCCTATTATATAAAGGCTTTGCCAAATTTGCACACAAATTTTTAACAAAAATATGGCACTTAGAACAAATACGCGGACAATTTTATATAATTTTTTCTTTTGCAGATTACATATTGTCCGCTTTTGAATTTTTCTATTTACCTTCTATTTTTCTTATTTTCTTACATGCAACTATTGCACTAACTGCAATCAGCAATGTTCCACCTATTAATATTATTGTTTTAATATCTCCTGTTGCAGGTAGCTTTTTGCCTGCAACAGTATTATCTGCTGGTGATATTTTTGTGATACCATTTGCTTGTGAATTTTCTTCTCCTCCTGAAGTATTTCCTTCTTGTGCCCCAGTATTTCCTCCATTTTGAGTTTCTGAATTATCTCCAATTTGTGATTGGTTCACAACAATTTCGCTTCCTTTTTTTACTTCTTGCTTATTAGCAGTTACATTTCCAACTCCTGAGTTCTTAACTTTTAATCCATTCGCGGCATCTGTTATCGATAAATTTCCTTGTAAAACTTCAATTACTGCTCCAGATACTTTTTTATCCTCTTCTATAGCCCATTCAGCATTATCTCCAACATACCACTTCTCCTCATTAGCCTTAGTAATATGTACCACCAATACATTATCTTCTACATAATCTAAATCAAACAATTTATTATATGTTCCTCCTTTTACCAAAAAAGCCCCACTATTAGACATACTAGATGATAATGTTACATTTCCTGAACTATTAAACGTACCATTTTTAATTTCAATAGAATTATTTTTATCATCGGAAACATTATTTACAATCGCAGATCCTAATTCTAGTTCATTACTTGTACCTATTCCATTTATTTTCCCTTTTCCTTTTCCTGTTCCGTCTACTGTTCCTCCATTAACTGTAGTAACTCCTCCATTTACAATTAAGCCAATAATTCCTTCAATTGTTCCTCTTTCCAAAACAAAATTTCCATCATTTACAATCATTCCTACTCCATTTGTTGATTCAATCTGTCCACCATTTAATTCAAATTCACATATATTTTCTTTATCTGTAATATTTAATATAAGGCCTGTTCCATTTTGTGATTTAATCTTTCCATCCATCATGTAACTATACTGATAAGTACTGGCTTTAGCTGGGATATTTAGTACTACACCAGGTCCATTTATAGATTCAACCGTTCCTCCTGTCATACGAAATGCACTATGCATACTTGTCCTTTGGCAATAATATGTTACACCAGCACCATCTTGTGATCTAATTGTTCCTCCATCAATATTTATATACCAAGCAGGAAATTCCTTAGAACTATAAATTCCTCCTTTTTTTCCCTCAATAAGCTTCCCATTACGTATTTGTACATCTCCATTCTCATCATTTCCATTAAAATATATTGCATAATTTTCTTTACTCTGCAAAAGATCTAAATTATAAATGATAATATTCCCATACGAAAGAACTATTGCAGTTGATATTGAAGAAATATTAGTACTTCCATCTATATTAAGTGTTCCATAAACTGAAATTGGCGCAAAATTTCCTGTATTTACATTGTCTATTATTTTTACATTATTTAACATTGCATCACCACCCTTTAGTTCGAGTGTATGTACATCTTTTTTATTTGTTATTATGCCTCCTTGTTTATCTCCAATTTTCTCTGCATTAAAGATTACTATTCCATTATATCCTATTTTAAATCCTCTTGATTTTATTGTATGTGTTCCAAGTTCAAATATTATAGCTTTAGATATTTCTATAACATCTTTACTCGTATCTTTATATCCAGTATCATCAACATCTTTTAATAAAGTTATTGTTCCATTACTTTCAACCTCAGTTATTGCAACATCTAAGTGATCATAATATTTTTCTTCACCATTAGAAGTAAATTTTGCAACTGACGTATCTTTTTTTTCTGTTACTCCATCACCGTTTTCAGCAGCATTCACTTTTGAAGTATTCATTACAATTATAATTAAAGCTATTAATCCAATAAATATAAATTCTTTTACTACTCTTTTCATTTGTTATATTCTCCTTCAAAATATAAATTTTTTCTTATATTTTCAACGTTTTTTAGCAAACTTCATATAAAAACCTAATATATATGCAAATTTGTAATTATACTGTAGTATTTTTATTTACCTTCTATTTTTCTTATTTTCTTATATACAACTATTGAACTAGCAGCTATTAATAATGTACTAGCTATCAATACTATTGTTTTCAAATCTCCTGTTGCAGGTAACTTTTTACCTGCAACAGTATTATCTGCTGGTGATATTTTTGTGATACCATTTGTTTGTGACTTTTCTTCACCACCTGAAGTATTTCCTTCTTGTGCCCCAGTATTTCCTCCATTTTGAGTTTCTGAATTATCTCCAATTTGTGTTTGGCTTACAACAATTTCGCTTCCTTTTTCTACTTCTTGCTTATTAGCAGTTACATTTCCAACTCCTGAGTTTTTAACTTTTAATCCACTCACAGCATTTGTTATCGATAAATCGCCTTGTAAAACTTCAATTACTGCTCCAGATACTTTTTTATTCGTTTCTACAGCTGAATTTGCAGCATCTCCCAAATACCACATTTCTTTACCATTATTAGTTACATGTAACATTAATCTTCCCTCTCCTGCAAATTTTTGATCAAAAGGTTTATTGTATGTTCCTCCTTGTACCAAAAAATATCCTTCTCCATCATTTTCGCAATATAATGAAGTTGGTCCCGTACTATTAAAAGTTCCATCCTTTATCTCTACATTTGCTCTTATACCAAAACCATTATATTTATTAATCACTATAATATCCGTACCAAACTCATATTCTGTATTTGAATCAATTCCATTTATTTTAGATTTTCCACTACCTGTTGCATTTATTGTCCCATTTTCAAAATAAATATGTGCTCTATATGCAACTATTCCAATGGTTCCTTCTATTGTTACACCATTACAATATACATTCCCATGATTTAATATTATAGCAGGTTCTTTTTTTGATTTAATTGTTCCTCCTTCTAGTGAAATATATGGCGCACTATCTTCTTGTTTTACATATATTACAATTGAATTAGTAGAAATATAAGTATTTCCTTCTATATACAAATATCCATTTCCAAGTTGAATCACACCAAATTCTCCTGTATTTACATTATCTGATATTTTAATATTTGATAATGTAATGCCGGTACGATCCTCATCTATTTCTATAGCATGAACATTTTCTTTATCTATTGTTATTCCACCTTGTGTATTTCCAACTTTTTTAGCATTAAAATTCACATCAGCATCACCTTTTATTTTAAATCCTTTTGAATGTATTGTATATGTTTCAAATTCAAGATTGATATCTTTACTTATTTCTATAACATCTTTTCCACTATCCTTAAAATCACTGCTATTAATATCTTTTAATAAAGTTATTGTATCATTATAAGATGCATCTTCTATTGCAGCATCTAAATGATCATAATATTTTTCTTCACCATCACTAGTCAATTTAGCAACTGAAGTTTCTTTTTTTATTTTTGCTCCATCGCCTTCTTCATTAGAATATACTTTTGAAATATTTACTACAATTATAATTAAAGCTATTAATCCAATAAATATAAATTCTTTTACTACTCTTTTCATTTGTTATATTCTCCTTCAAAATATAAATTTTTTCTTATATTTTCAACGTTTTTTAGCAAACTTCATATAAAAACCTAATATATATGTAAATTTGTAATTGTATTGTAGTATTTTTATTTACCTTCTATTTTTCTTATTTTCTTATATGCAACTATTGCACTAACTGCAATCAGCAATGTTCCTCCTATTAATATTATTGTTTTAACATCTCCTGTCGCAGGTAACTTTTTACCCGCAACAGTATTATCTGCTGGTGATATTTTTGTGATACCATTTGTTTGTGAATTTTCTTCATCTCCTGAAGTATTTCCTTCTTGTTCTCCAGTATTTCCTCCATTTTGTGTTTCTGAATTATCTCCAATTTGTGATTGACTCACAACAATTTCGCTTCCTTTTTTTACTTCTTGCTTATTAGCAGTTACATTTCCAACTCCTGAGTTTTTAACTTTTAATCCATTTGTAGCATCTGTTATCGATAAATCGCCTTGTAAAACTTCAATTACTGCTCCAGATACTTTTTTATCCTTTTCTATAGCCCATTTAACAGCATCTCCAACATACCACTTCTCATCATCAGCTTTAGTAATATGTACCACCAATACATTATCATCTACATAATCTAAATCAAACAGTTTATTATATATTCCCCCTTTTACCAAAAAAGCTTTACTATTAGGCATACTAGATGATAATATTACATTTTCTGAACTATTAAACGTACCATTTTTAATTTCAATAGAATTATTTTTATCATCCGAAACATTATTTACAATCGCAGATCCTAATTCTAGCTCATTATTTGTATCTATTCCATCAATTTTCCTTTTTCCTTTTCCTGTTCCGCTTACTGTTCCTCCATTAACTGTAGTAACTCCTCCATTTACAATTAAACCAATAATTCCTTCAATTGTTCCTTCTTTCATAACCAAATTTACATCATTTACAATCATTCCTACTCCATTTGCTGATTCAATCTGTCCACCTCTTAATTCAAATTCACATATATTTTCTTTATCTGTAATATTTAATATAAGGCCTGCTCCATTTTTTGATTTAATCGTTCCATCTCTCATGTAACAATTCTGGTAATAACTATTTTTAGCTGGGATATTTAGTACTGCACCAGGTCCATTTATAGATTCAATCGTTCCTCCTCGTATATAGACATTTCCAGATTCACTACTAAATGTCACTCCTGCTCCATCTTGTGATTTAATTGTTCCACCCGATATATCCAGAATACTACCAGTTTTTCCTTCAGAAGCATAAATTCCCCCTTTTTTTCCTTCAATAATTTTTCCTCCAGATATTCTTAAAGTTCCAGAATCTTTATTATGTCCATTAAAATATATTGCATAATTTTCTTTACTCTGTAAAAGTTCTAAATTATTAATTTTAACATTAGCCCATCCAATCTCTATTGCGTTTGATACTGTAGAAATATAAGTACTTCCATCTAAATTAAGCGTTCCACCAGCAACTAAAATTGTTGCAAAATTGTCAGTATTTGTATCGTCTGTTATTTTAACATTGTTTAATTTTAAGGTTCCCCCAGCTTGGATATTCATATTTATTGTATGCACATTTTGCTTATTTGTTATTATTCCTCCTTGTTTATCTCCAATTTTATCTGCATTAAAAATCACAGGTCCAAAACCTTCTACATATATTCCTCTTGAATATATAGTATATGTTCCAAATTCTAAAGTAATCGCCTTAGATATTTTTAAAACATCTTCTTTATTTTTATAACCTTCCTCATTAACATCCTTTAATAACGTTATTGTATCGTAATCACATGAATCTTCTATTGCAGCATCTAAATAATCATAGTATTTCTCAGTATCACCACACGTTAATTTAGCAACTGATTTTTCTGTTCTTTCATTCAAAACATCAATCTCATCTTCTGCATATATTTTTGAAATATTTATTACAATTATAGTTAAAATTATCATTATAAATAATATGCATACTTTTATACTTTTTCTCATTTACTATATATCCTTTTTATAAATATTTTTATAGATATACATAATATATATAAATAGGTATATAACTTTCAAGCTGTTTAAATTAAACTTTATAAAAAAGTAATTCATATGTAAATAAGTAACAATATCGTAATTATAATTTGTTTTTTTGAAAAAAATAGAAATAATACACTTATTACTTCTATTTTATAAAACTATATCTCTTTTTAATCTTTTTTCAGAAACAACTCCTGTTCCTATAAAAACTTCATCATTATATATCTTATAAATTCCATCATCCAATTCTTGAGGAATTTTTACTCCATTTAAAAATAAAGTCTTTTTTCTATCATCTAAATAAATATTACTATTATCTTTAAATATTTCTTCAATTGATATTAATAACTTTTCTTTATTTTCCGAATTTTCTATTTCAGATAACTTTAAACTTTGAGATATATCAAAGTTATCTAATTTTGTCCTTTTCAATTCTTTCATATAACCAATTGTTCCTATTTTTTCAGCAATATCTTCACATAAAGTTCGGATATACGTACCTTTTGAGCAACTTACTTTAAATGTAATTTCAGTATTCTTATAATCAATATGTACAATATTTATATCATAAATTTCAATTTCTCTTGGCTTTCTTTCAATTTCAATGCCATCTCTTGCATATTCATACAATTTTTTTCCATTAACTTTTATTGCTGAATACATAGGTGGTATTTGAGAACTCTTTCCAATAAATGATTTTATTTTTTCAATATAAAATTTTTCATTTTCTTTTTTTAACTTAAAGTTGTCATTGCAAATTATTTTTCCTTCTCCATCAGCAGAATCGGTTTTTATTCCTAATTTTAATATAGCAATATATTCTTTATCATGTTCGACTAAATATTTAGAAATTTTTGTTGCTTTGCCTATCATAATTGGCAGCACTCCTATTGCTTCCGGATCTAATGTTCCACAATGTCCAACTTGTTTTACATTATAAATTTTTCTAATTTTTGAAACTACTCCAAAAGATGAAATTCCTTTTTCTTTATTTACTAAAATAATTCCATCCATAATTTATCTTAATTCTCCTGTATCTTTTTCTTTACTTTCATTTAACTTTGGAAGGAATCCTTTTTTTATAGCATTTTTAAATGCTAAAGCCAAGTGCTCTGGTTCAGGGTAATCTTTATCATCTAAAGCTGCTAAAACAAAATAATCTCTAATACTATACTGAGTTATTTTTCCATGATCATCTGTTTTTCGTACTAAATTATCTAACAAATATTCCATATTTAGTGGAAATCCATGCATTCTAGAATATATATCAGCAAATGCTAATGTAGTTCTTGTATTTCCATCTCTGAAAGGATGAACTCTCCAAATTGCTGCTAATTTTTTAGCAAATTGTAGAGATAATTCATCAAGTCCCATCTCTTTCCAATCTGTACTATTTAATATTTGTAACTTCTTTTTTAAGTCTGCTTCAATTTTATCAGGTTGTCCATATTCTAAACTCAATCCTGGAATAACAACTTCTTCTTTATATACTGGTATTGTTCTATATTCTCCTGCCCATTCATATATGTCAGAAAAAATATGTTTATGAATATCTCTAAAAAATTTTTCATCGAAATTTAAAGAAAATTGTGAACTAACATTTATTAATTTTACAAATCCAATATCAGCTTCTGCTCTTTCTAATTCTTCTTCATTTTCAATTCCTAATAAATTCTTTAATGTACCATTTTCTAATATATATGGATCTTTCATTTATTTTTTATACCTTTCTATAATTTCTCTTTGAACTTCTTGCAATTCTTTTTTTCCGTCAACATATTCTTTCACAATTTTCAATGTTTCATCTGTCGGCATTTTTGCTTCTGTTATCGAAATTCCTAACGCTTTTTTTACAATTTTAAGTCTTTCTTCTCGAGTTGTATTTTTTATTGAATAATCCATTTTTTACCTCTTTTATTTATATTAGTGGCGAAACCATTTATATAATATGAAATTATGCAAAAATTTCATATTATACAAATAGCGATTTATGCAATAAATCGCTATCAATTTCTATTTTAAAAATCTTTTAGTTTGAGTAAGAATTCTTTCTTTTGATTCTTCTAATGTATAAGGAAGAGTGCAACCAGCGGCTTTTATATGACCTCCTCCATTGAACAATAAACAAATATCTGAAACATTTACATAGTCATTTGAGCGAAGAGAACCTTTAAATCCTTTATCTGTTTCATATAAAAATACTGAAACTTCAACTCCCTCAACATCTCTTCCAATTTCCACAATTCCATCTAAATCACTTTGAATTACATTAAGCTTTTCCATATCGGCTTTAGTCATATATGTATATGCAATTTTTCCATCTTCCAAAAATTCAGTTCTATCCATAGCTAGCTTTCTTGCTTCAAATTTTTCCTTTGGAATGTTATTTAATGATTCTTTATATATTTTTGAAATTTTAACGCCTTTCTCTAAAAAATCAGAAGCAATTTGAAAAGTTTCAGAAGTAACACCTTCATATCTAAATCCACCTGTATCAGTTATTATTCCCGTTATTAAACATGTTGCAATATCAGTTGTAATAGGTATTTTTATGTAGGCTAAAATAGTAGTTAAAATTTGACTACATGCTGGTGCAACAGGATCAACATAATTTAAATCTCCAAACATTCCATTTGAAGTATGATGGTCTATATTAATACGAGTTTCTGATTTTAAAAAGGCTTCTGTAGGGTCATCTAATCTTTTTATATCCGCACAGTCTAAAGCAATAGCCAAATCATATTTTTCCATAGATGGTTCTTTTAACGCATCTCCACAACATGGCAAAAATTTATAACTTTTTGGAAAAGTAGGAATTATCATTTCAACATTTTTACCCATACCTTTTAATACTAAATATGTAGCAATAGTACTTCCTATTGCATCACCATCCGGATTTTCATGAGTAAAAATTACAATGTTATTTGAGTTTTCAATAACCTCTTTTATATCATCTAATGTCATATATAATCTCTCCTTATTCATCATTTTTAATATCTTTTGTTATTTCTGCTAATATCGAATCAATTCTTGAACCATATTCTATAGATTCATCAAATAAGAACACTAATTCAGGAGTAATTCTTAAATTAACTCTTTTAGCAATCATTGATCTTATAAAACCAGAACATTTTTTTAATCTAGCTAAATTTCCTTTATTACTTTTTGCATTTATCATACTTACATATACTCTTGCATATTTTAAATCAGGAGTTGTATCAACTTTAGTCACACTAATTAAACCAGTAATTTGTGGATCTTTTAATTCCTGATTTATAACTATACTGATTTCTTTTTTTAACTCTTCATTAACTTTATTCATTCTATTTGTATTTTTAGCCATTTAAGTTCTCCAATTTTAATTTTTTATATCTCCATCCGGCTGGAAAAAGATTGCCCATATTGCAAGGCAAAATTTTATTTTAAACACCGAAGTGTACACAGGTACATGAGGATTTTAAAATAAAATTTTAACGCAGCAAAATGAGTGATATTTTCTCAGCGTTCATCATACGGCTGGGAAAAGATTGCCTATATTAGTGTCACAATCTGGACTTGAAAGGCAAAGGAGTGTATGCAGATACATGACTGCGTTTCAAGTTAAGATTGGGGCGCTAAGATGGGTAATATCTTTCCAGCATACGCCATACGGCTGGGAAAAGATTTACCATACTACAAGGCAAACTTTAGTTAAAACACCGGAGGCGTATGTAGATACGTCGAGGATTTTTAATCTAAAGTTTAACGCCGTAGGATGGTGAATATTTTTCCAGCGCATATTTTTCCAGCGTCCGTCCTCAGGCTAGGAAAAGATTGCCCATATTGCAAGGCAAAATTTTATTTTAAACACCGGAGTGTACATACTCCCGTCCTCAAGCTGGGAAAAGATTTACTATACTACAAGGCAAACTTTAGTTAAAACACCGGAGGCGTATGTAGATACGTCGAGGATTTTTAATCTAAAGTTTAACGCCGTAGGATGGTGAATATTTTTCCAGCGCCTAGCGCTTGATTTCTTCTAATATGTGTGCTTCTATAGTATCCCCCTCCTGCACATCATTATAATCCTCAATCTGCACACCACACTCATATCCATAAGCAACTTCCTTAACATCATCCTTGAATCTCTTTAAAGAAATCAACTTACCTTCGTGTAAAACAACATTATCTCTAATAACTCTAACAATAGAATTTCTAGCAATTTTTCCATCAGTTACATAGCATCCTGCAATTGTTCCAACATTTGAAACTTTGAAAGTCTGTCTTACTTCTGCATTTCCTATAATAACTTCTTTAAATTCTGGATCTAACATTCCTTTCATTGCATCTTGAACATCTTCAATTGCATTATAAATAACTGAATATAATTTAATTTCAACACCCTCTTTTTCAGCTTCCATTTTAGCAATTGAACCAGGTCTTACGTTAAATCCTATTATAATAGCATTTGAAACTTTTGCTAATGTAACATCTGACTCTGTAATTCCACCTACATTTGAGTGAATTACTTTTACTCTAACTTGATCATTAGATAATTTTTCTAATGATTGTTTTACAGCTTCAACAGATCCTTGAACATCTGCTTTTACAATTAAATTAAGTTGTTTTAATTTTCCTTGTTCGATTTGATTAAATAAATCATCAAGAGTAACTGAAGATGTTGCATTTAATCCTTTTTCTCTTTCTTGAATTCTTCTTCTTTCAATTAAATGTTTAGCTGTTTTTTCGTCTTTAACTTCATAGAATGTCTCACCAGCATTTGGAACTGTTGTTAATCCTGTAATTTCAACAGGAGTAGATGGTCCTGCTGATTTAACTTTTTTACCTTTATCATTTGTCATTGTTCTAATTCTACCAATTGAAGAACCAACAACAATTGTATCTCCAACATCTAATTTTCCTCTTTGTACAAGCATTGTTGCAACAGCACCTTTAGCTTTGTCAAGTTTTGCTTCAATAACTGTACCTTTAGCTTGTTTATTTGGATTTACTTTTAGTTCAAGCATATCTGCTTGTAATAATACCATTTCTAGTAAATTATCAATTCCATCACCTTTTTTAGCTGAGATAGGAACAAAAATTGTATCTCCACCCCATTCTTCTGGAATTAATTCATGCTCTGTCATCTCTTCTTTTATTTTTTCCATGTTAGCACCAGGTAAATCCATCTTGTTTACTGCAACAATGATTGGAATTTCTGCAGCCTTTGCATGATTGATAGCTTCAACTGTTTGAGGCATAACTCCATCATTTGCTGCAACAACTAGTATTGCAATATCAGTAATTTGAGCACCTCTAGCTCTCATACTTGTAAAAGCTTCATGTCCTGGTGTATCTAAGAATGTAATTTCTCTATCTTTAACATTTACTTTGTAGGCACCAATATGTTGAGTAATTCCTCCTGCTTCTCCTTCAATTACATTAGTTTTTCTAATAGCATCAAGTAAAGAAGTTTTTCCATGATCTACGTGTCCCATAACAACTACTACTGGTGGTCTACTGATTAATTCATCTTCTCTATCTTCACTTTCATCAAATAAGATGTCTTCATCTGTTTTTATATCTTTTTTATATGCAGTAATACCATACTCAGAAGCAACTAAATAAGCAATATCAAAATCTATTTCCTTATTTATTGTTGCCATAACACCTAAATTTAATAATTTTTTTATAACATCACTGCTTGTAATTTTCATTTCTGCTGCTAAGTCTTTAACCGTAATAACTGGTGGTATAGTAATTTCTGTAAGTTTAAATATTTTTTGTTTATTTCTACTTTCTTGTTTTACTTTTTTCTCGTTTCTTCTTCCTCTTTGTGTACTTAAATCATAGTAATCAAGCATATCTACATTTGAAAGTTTGCTCTCTTGTTTTAAGGTTCTTAGCTTTCCAGAACTAATATCTTCATTTTTCTCTTTTCTTCTTGTCTGTTTTTTAGTCTTTTGCTCTTCAAACATACGATTATTTTTTTGTTTATCAATAGCCCTATTAGAATATTCAATTACATTTTCTTTTTCAACAATATCAACAGCCATAATGTTGTTTATCTTTTTGTCAATACCTCTGTCATCTAATTTTTTATTATTCTTATAATCACCTGCGTTGTTATTGTTTTTATAATTATTTTTATTATTATAATTATTATTTCCATTGTTTCTCTGGAAATTATTGTAATTATTATTTCCTTGATTCTTGTTATTTCTTTGGAAATTATTATTTCTTTGAACATTGTTATTATTGTTATTATTAATGTTATTACTATTGTTGCTATTATTAGGTTTATTATTTGGTTGAACTTGTGGTTTTTCCTGCTTTACATTTTCTTGAACAACTTCAGTTTTGGTAGTAACTGTTTTCTCTTCTTTTACAGTATTCTGAGCAGCTTTTGTTTCATTTGTTTTTTTATTTGATATTCCAAATAGCTCTGCAACAGACATAGGTTTAGACTGTTTATTTCTGTAAACAATATTATAGTCCTTCTTCCTATTTTTATCTATAAAACCAACTTCTGGTCTTCTTTGCTCAGCTTTCTTTTCTTCCTTCTTTTCTTGTTCATCATTAATAATAACTGTTCTTCTCATAATAACAGGTTGATCTGATACTATTTCTTTTTTTGTTTCATTTTTTTCGTTCTTTTTCATAGAATTTGTAATTTTTTCCGCCTCCTCAGTAGATATAGTACTTAAATGGCTCTTAACCTCAATTCCCAACTTTTCCGCTTTTTCCATTATTTCCTTACTATTTACTTTTAATTTTTTTGCTAACTCATGTATTTTAATTTTGTCCAATAGTATCACCCCCGTTAATTATTTGGCAGATTGCCTTGGAAAAATTTTTGTCTTTAATTGCAATTATTGCTTTGTTTTTATTTCCTATTGCCTTACTATTTTCCTCTATATTTCCATATTCATAACATTGTATACTCAGTTTTTCAGCCATTTTTTTAAATTTTTCTTTACTATTTGAAGACATATCTTCAGCAATTATTACTAAATAAACTTTTCTTTTTTCTATTGCTTCTTGAACAGCATCAGCCCCACAAACAATTTTTCCTGCCTTAGTTGCCAGTCCGCAATAATCCATTTACTTTATTTTGATTGATTAACAATTACATCCCTCAACTCTTCATAAATTTCTTTATCTATATTTTGTTCAAAAACTCTTGACAATCTATTTGATTTTATTGCTTTTTCCAAACATTCTATATTATTACAAATATATGCACCTCTACCATTCATCTTTCCAGATAAATCGATTGAAATTTTATTTTCTTTATCTTTTACTATTCGTAATAATTCTTTTTTAGGCTTTGCCTCATTGCAGCCTATACATGTTCTTTCTGGTATTTTTTTCAAGGTATTCACTCCTTATTCTTGAGCATTATCTTCATTTTCTTCTGTTTCGTTATTTTCTATTATTGTTTGAGATTCTTCTAACATTTTTCTAAATTGAGATTCACTTTTTATATCTACTTTCCAATTAGTTAATCTTGCTGCTAATCTTGCATTTTGACCTGATTTTCCAATTGCTAGAGATAATTGATCATCTGGAACAATTACTTGTGCAAATTTTTCTTCTTCTTTTACATCAACAGCCAAAACTTGTGCAGGTAATAATGATGATGCTATAAATACTGCAGGATCTTCATCCCATTCTATAACGTCAATTTTTTCTCCATGTAATTCATTTATAATATTTTGAATTCTAACACCCTTTTGACCAACACAAGAACCTACTGGATCTATATTTTCATTTGTTGAATATACAGCAACTTTGCTTCTTGAACCAGGATCTCTTGAAATATTTCTAATTTCAATTAATCCTTCATAAATTTCTGGTATTTCAAATTCAAATAATCTTCTTACAAAATCATTATGGCTTCTTGAAACAATTACTTGTGGATTTCCTTTTACTCCTTTTTCAACACTTACAACATATGCTTTAACTTTATCATTAACTTTATATTTTTCTGTAGGAATTTGTTCCTTTTGAGGCATAATTCCTTCTAATTTTCCTAAATCTAATACAACGGTATTTCCGTCACTTTTCTGTACTATACCAGTAACAATTTCACCTTTTTTATCATTAAATTCTGTATATACAATATCTCTTTCAGCTTCTCTAATTTTTTGAACTACAACTTGCTTAGCAGTTTGTGCTGCTATTCTTCCGAAATTTTTTGGAATAATTTCAATATCAACACTATCTCCAATTTCATATTTTTTGCTTATTTTTTTAGCCTTTTCTAAAGAAATTTCTAACAATTCATTTTGTGCTGTTTCTACAACAGTTTTTGTAGAATATACATGCATTTCTCCAGTTTCTCTATCTATAACAACTTTAACATTATCAGCTGAATCAAAATTCTTTTTGTAAGCAGTAACTAATGCTACTTCCAAAGATTCTAAAAGATAATCTTTTTTTATTCCTTTTTCTTCCTCTAATTCTTTCATTGCGACAACTAGTTCTTTCATATCAATAGCTTTCATTTTCCAATCACATTCCTTTCAAAAATATATTTTACCAGTCATAAACAGATTTTGCTGATGCAATCTGTTTCAATTCAATTTTAATCTCCTTACAATTTTCAAGAATTAAATATTCGTTATTATATTCTTTAAGAATTCCTTGTATTGTTTTTTGATTCTCAATTTTAGAATATAAGCTTAATTCTATTTTTTTCCCAATTTCTTTTTCAAAATGTTCTTTTTTTCTTAATTTTCTCTCTAATCCAGGAGATGAAACTTCTAAGAAATATTGTTCACTAATGTAATCTGCTTTATCTAAAATTGGATTAATAACTTCATTTACTTTTTCACAATCAGATATATCAATTCCATTTTCTTTATCTATATATATACATAAATGAAATTCTTTTCCTTCTTTAAGATATTCAACATCATATAAGTCATAACCTAGTTTTTCAATTTTTTCCTTTAGCAGCATTTCTACTTTTTTTTCAATATTATTATCTGCCAAAATATTATTCCTCCCTAATGCTTGCATTAACAATGAAAGAGTGGAATTAGTTTCCACTCTCTCTGTTAAATTATTTTGCTTTTCACATTATACTATGTTTTTCCCAGTATTGCAAGCTTTTTTTAAACTTTTTAGTCATTTTTTTCAACAAAATTAGACAAATCATAATTCTTATTATCTTTTGAACATATTATCATTGTTTCTATTTCTTCGCCACTTTCTTTTCTAACAATAGCATTTTCAATTTTGGAAATATCTTTTCCTAAAAATATTTTTTCAGAATAATTACTAAAATCATTACTTTCTATTGCTTCGTCTATATTTAATAATGTAAATTCTTGATCAACTGTATAAAGAACTAAATAATTTTTATTGCCTATTTTCCCAATATTAAAGTCTTTTATTTTAAAATCAGAACTATTAATTTCATTATAATTTTCTGCACTTAATTCAGAATTTTTATACTCTCTAAAAAAAATATCTGAATCTAAAATTCTAAGGTATAACTTATTGTCAGATAATGCTATTTGGTATATTCCATCAATATCTGTCTTAACAATACTATATTGAAGATTTTCATCATCTTTTGGAGTTTCAATATTATTTTCACTAATATCACTGTAATTAGTATTTTGATTTTCTGTATTATTTTGCATTTGCTGTATTAAGTCAATTTTTCCTGGATTTTTTATATCTACATTAAATAAAAATACAATTAAACCTATTATTGCAACTATAATTAACAACACTATTAAAATAATTAGTTTTTTTATATCTTTCATATTTTTTGGCATCTATCACACCTCCAAATTTATTTTTTTGCTTTTGTATAAAGTTCTATAATTTTGTTTCCTATTTCTTTTGCCTTATTAGCCTTTTCCAAATTATATTTTAATGCAAATATGCCAAAAATTATTAAAACTATAACTACAATAACTAAAATTATAGTTCCATATTTAGAATTTTTATTTTTTCTTTTACTCATAATTAAATCTCCTATTATTAAATAGTAGTTTCTTCTAAGTATTATTTTTCAAAAAATTCATTAAATTCTTGCTCTGATATTGTTTCTTTTTCTAGTAAACACTGTGCAACATTGTGTAAAATTTCAATGTGGTCTAAAAGAAGTTTTTGAGCTTTAATATAAGCCTCATCCACTAATTGTTTTACTTGTACACCAACTTCATCAGTAATATTTTCACCAAATATTTGTAATTCATAAGGCTCATCAACTTTTAAAGAAATTGGTCCTAAAGAACTACTCATACCATAAACAGTAATCATATCTCTAGCAATTCCAGTAGCTACTTCAATATCATTACTTGCACCTGTTGAAATGTCATTTAAAGCTATTTTTTCAGCAGCACGTCCACCCAATAATGCAACTAATTTTTCTTCTAACTCTGTTTTTGAAATATAATATTTATCTTCATTAGTCTTATACATTGTGTATCCACCAGCTAATCCCCTTGGAATTATAGAAACTTCTTTAACATTATCTTGTGTTTCTAGGAATTTGCTTACTACAGCATGTCCAGCTTCATGATATGCTGTAAGTTTTTTATCCTTTTCTGAAACCACTCTATTATGTTTTTCAAGTCCAACTGTTATTTTCTTAATAGCAGCTTCAATATCTGATTTTTCAATAACTTTATGTTGATTTCTTGTTGCTAAAATTGCTGCTTCATTTAATAAATTAGATAATTCTGCACCTGTAAATCCAGCTGTATCTCCAGCAATTTCTTTTAAATCAACATCTGATGCAAGTTTTTTATTCTTTACATATAACTTTAAGATTTCTTCTCTTCCTACTAAATCTGGTGCAGGAATTGTAACTTGCCTATCAAATCTTCCTGGTCTTAATAAAGCTTTATCTAGCATTTCTGGTCTATTTGTTGCAGCTAAAACTATTATAGTTTCATTGCTTTCAAATCCGTCCATTTCAACAAGTAATTGATTTAATGTTTGATTGTTTTCAGATTCTGCCCCACTATTGCTTGTTCTTCTTGAACCTATTGCATCAATTTCATCTATGAAAACAATACAAGGAGCAATTTTCTTTGCTTTTTCAAATAATTTTCTTACTCTTGAAGCTCCAAGCCCTGCAAACATTTCAATAAATTCTGAACCACTCATTGAAATAAATGGAACATTTGCCTCACCAGCAATTGCTTTTGCTATTAAAGTTTTACCAGTTCCTGGTTTTCCATATAATAAAATTCCTTTAGGAATCTTAGCACCCATATTTTGAAATTTCTTTGGATTTTTTAAGAATTCAACAATTTCAACAAGTTCATTTTTTTCTTCATCAAGTCCTGCTACATCTTTAAATTTAACACCTGTATTGTTTTCTTCATTTTCACCATAAACTTTACTTTTTTCGCCAATGCCTTGCATTTTAAATATCATAATTATTAAAACTACTAAAAGTATTGTTGGTAAAAAGCTAAATAAATTTTCTAAAAATGTCATAAATTTATTAGGTGTTTTGTAATCTACTTTAAGCTCTGGATTATTTTCTAATTGACTATTTACAAATTCTGCAAAAGGTTGTAATGAATTTACATTTGTAGTTTTCTCATCATCAGAATCTTTATATTTAATTGTAACAGTAGATGAACCTATTGTCATTTCTATCTTTTCTACTTTTTTATCAATTATATCTTGATATAATTGATCATAAGTTACTTCTTTTTCTTTTTCTTTTTGTCCTTGGAAAATAATCAATCCAACAATTGCTGCAATTAAAATTAATACTGCAATAAGATATAATACTAATTTCTTATTTTTCTTTTTATCTTTACTATTTTGATTAGCCATTTTTAATTCCTTTCAATATTAGATTTCTGAACCATCGGGCTCATCTGCATTTTCTTCTTTTTCTTCATCTTTTGTTTTTTCTTTATTTTCTTTACCTTTGTCTTCTTCTTTTCCTTCTTCTTTTCCTTTTGGTTCATCATATCTATTTTCTTCTTCTATTCTTCTTTGAGAAGCAGCCCTCTTTATTAATTCAAATTGCTGTTTTAATAGATCTGATTTTATCATATAAATAACCGCTGTAATATAGATATAAGATATAAGCATTGATAAATATTCAAAAACATCAATATATATATTAAAGTAGTTATTTAAAATCGAATATATAACAGTTAAGATCATTGATAAAGTAGACGCATACACTGAAAGTGCAAATAATTTTGAATACTTCATTTTTATTCTTGAAAATTTTAAAGCAATCAATCCTATTAAGGATGTCATTAAAGTAGTCATTAACCATAATATCAATAAATCTAAAAATTCTACAATAAATATAAAACTGGTTGTCCCAATTACTATATTTTTTTCCTCTTTATTAGCATAGTTTACAATCTCTTGTTTACTTATATTCTGCCCTGTAAACAATCCATTATATGTATTTTGCATTTGCTTCATCATACTAGTAACTACTTTTTGCTCTTCATTTTGCTCCTTTTCATTTTCTATTACAAGTGCAGAATCTTCAATTTTAAAATCTGGAAGAATACAATTTAAATAATTAGCAGGTGTCCCATATTTACTATAAATATATATAACACTTGATGTTGCTAAAATCAACGCAAATAGAAATACTACTTTAAGCATAAAAAATATTGATTTTGCAGCATTTTCTGCTGTAAAGTCTATATAATTTTCCAATTCTAAAATAGACATTTTCAGTCTTTTAAAAAAGCCTATTTTTTTCTTTTTTTCCATCAATTATATTCCCTTCTTATTTTACTTGAAATAAAAATTGGTGACACATCAATTTTTATTTCTTCTCCTATATCTATTTCATCATTTTTTATATTTACTGCAATATGATTCATTCCTATTTTACCAACAACAGGATAAATATTATTTTTTATATGCACATATATTCTATCATCTTTAAAGAAATATACCAAACTATTTTTTAAAAGTCTTACTTTATCAATGAATTTAAATGTGTCATTTTTATTTCCCACATTTACTCCATCTGCATATCCTAAAGGAATTATAGCTATATTAGAATCTTCTTTTAATTTATAAGAATTTCCATATCCAATAGTTGAACCTTTTTTCATTTTCTTAATTTCAACAATTCTAGATTTTAAAATTCCAATTTTCTTTAATCCAATAGTATTTTCAACACTGATTCTTCCTAAAAATGCTGAACCAATTCTTACTGCATCAAGAAACATATCATCATGTCTTAAAAATGCTGAAGAATTTGCAATATGATACATTGGTATTGTAATATCATTTGCTTCTAAGAAATTTTTTACTCCAACAAATCTTGAAAACTGCAATTCAGTAAAATCATCTTTTTTAAAATAAGCATATGAAAAATGAGAATATATACCATCAATGAAAACGCCTGTACATTCTTTGATTGTTTCTAAAATTTTTTGCTTATCACTATATAAAATTCCATATCTTGAAAATCCAGTATCTATTTTTAAATGTACGTGTGCTTTTTTATTCTTTTCTTTTGCTAATTTATTTACAATTTTAGCTGATTCCAAATTTCCAATTGTCATAACAATGTCATTATCTAACAATTCTTCAATTTCATTTTCAATAGAAGTTGACTCTAAGCATAAAATTGTTGCATCAAGTTTCATCTGCTTTAATTCAACAGCTTCTTCAATAGAAGAAACAGCCAAATCTTTTATCCCATGCTGTATTAGAAATTTAGCAAATTCTTGCAATCCTAAGCCATACCCATTACCTTTAATAACAGCAATTATTTTAGTATTTCCTGCTCTTTTTTTTATCAAATTAATATTGAATTCCAAGTCTATTTTTGAAATTTCTAATACTTTCATTTTTACCTTCTACATCTATTTTTTATGTGAAATTTTATTTTTAAAAGCTCTAAGTCTTCTAAATGTCTTTTCAGAAAATTTGTATAATTTATATCTTAAAGGTTTAAATGGTAAATAAATTTCTCCAATAAATTCTGTAAATTCTGCTCCAAATCCTTTTTTAAATCTATATAATCCATATTGTGGATGATTTTCATCAACTACTCCTGAAACACCTCTAAAATCATAAACATCACATTTATTTTTTATTGCTTCCTTTATCATTTCCCATTGAAGTAAATAATTAGGCATCAAATTTCTATGTGAATTACTACTTGCTCCATACAAATACCATGTTGTTTTTCCATACATTATAGGAATTATACCTGAAATAGGCTTGTCCTCATAATATGCCATAAGTAATTTCATATGTTTTGGTGCAAGTTCATCATACATTTTTTCAAAATATTCAAGTGAACGAATAAGAAATCCATCTCTTTCCCCAGTTTCTACCATTATCTTGTGGAATTCTTTTAAATCTTCTCTTTTTCCTTCCTTGATAACTACACCTTTCCTGGCAGCTAATCTAATATTATATCTTGTTTTTGAATGGCAGTTTTGCAAAATTTCGTCTTCTGTTTTACCTTTTATATCAAGTTTAAAAACAAAACGAGGTTGAATTTCATCTCTAAAATCTTTTGCATCATCTTTTACTTTAAATCCGATTTTTTCAACAATTTCTCGAAATTCTTTATCATCTTTTCTTACATCAGGTTCCATTCTAAAAACAAATGCTTTATATTTTTTCCCGAGTTCTCTCACACCTTCTGTAAGTTGTTTTAATACTTCTTCATTATGAATATCACAAACAGGTCCTCTTGATGCATACATAATATTACCAAATATAGGTATTTTTCTAATCCATACACATACTGAACCAATTATTTTTTTCTTCTCATCTTCAGCAAGAACTACTTCTTTAATCCAGCTTGTCTTTACTCTGCCCCATTCTAATGATTGTTGAAAATTGCAACGTTCATGATTTTCTAGAAATTTAGTATATTCTTTTTCTGTTTCCTTTGTTACAAACCTCATTTTATTTTCCTTTCGCAAAAACTATTTTAGAGTAACTTTCATTCCATCCTTTGTATCTTTAACGGTATAACCTTTTTCATTTAAAATATCTCTTAATTCATCAGATTTTGCCCAATCTTTATTTTCTCTAGCTCTTATTCTTTCTTCAACTATTTTTTGAATTTCTTCAGGTAAATCTATTTTTTCCTCTTCATCTAATCTTAGTCCTAAAACTTCATCAAATTTTAATAATAATTCAGCAAACTTTTTAGATTTAGTTGAATTTTTAGCAATTTCCCAAACTACTCCCATAGCTTGTGGCATGTTTAAATCATCATTAATAGCTTCATGAAATCTAGTTTTATAATCATTTATTATTTCTTCTGAAACATTCTCTTCTCCATTAGCATGTTTTCTATAAGCCTCTTTTAATCTTGATAATGCTATTTTAGCTGATTCTAGTGAATCCCATGTGAAATTTAATTTGTTTCTATAATGTGATGTAAAATTAAACATCCTATAATCCATTGCTGTAAAACCTTTTTTTTCTAAATCAGCAATAGTATACACATTATTTAAACTTTTAGACATTTTTCCACCATCAATAAGTAAAAATTCACAATGCATCCACCAATTTGCAGGTATTTTTCCTGAATATCCCTTACTTTGGGCAATTTCATTTTCATGATGAATTGGAATATGATCTATTCCACCTGTATGTATATCAAATTGTTCTCCCAAATATTTTCTTCCCATTGCTGAACATTCAATATGCCAACCTGGATAGCATTTTCCCCAAAAAGTATCCCATTTCATAATATGGTTTTCAGGAGCTTTAATCCATAAAGCAAAATCAGTTACATTTTTCTTTTCTTTATCAAACTCTACTCTTGCTCCAGCTTTTTGCTCTTCTACATTTATATTTGATAATACTCCATATTTATCTAATTTTGATGTATCAAAGTATATTGTATCCTTTGTTTCATAAGCATATCCATTTTCAATAATTTTCTGAACATATTCTTCCATCTCTTTTATATGATCAGTTGCTTTACAAATTATTTCCGGCATACTTATATTTAATTTATTTAAATCAATCATAAATTTTTCTGTGTAAAATTTTGCAATTTCATAAGGATCTTTATTTTCTCTTTTAGCAGCTTTAATCATTTTGTCTTCGCCTTCATCTGCATCAGATTCTAAATGTCCAACATCTGTTATATTCATTGCATGTAATAATTCATATCCATTATATTTTAAAACTCTTCTCAAATTATCCATAAAAATATATGAGCGTAAATTTCCTATATGTGCAAAATAATATACAGTTGGTCCACAACTATACATTCTTACCTTATTTTTATCAATTGATTTAAACACTTCTTTTTGTCTTGTTAAAGTATTATATAGTTTTAGTTCCATAAAATTTTCCTCTCTATATATTTATGTAAGGTGTACTAAGTCTAGTGTTAGCACACCTTACGTTTATAATAATATTATTTATGTGCTTTTACATCCGTTAATCTTCAGGTTCTTCTGGCTCTTCACTTGGATTTGGTGTTGTAGAAGGAGTCGATGTTGGTGTCTTTGTAGGTCTTGCTGTTTGAGTTGGTTTTGGTGACTTACTAGCCGTTGGTGTTGACGTTGGAGTTGGTGTTGGCGTTTCTGACGGCTGTACTTTATGAATTCCACAAACCTCTGTTGGTAATTCTTCATCTACATCAAATGTTTTTTCTACTACATTTGGGCAAGCTCCTTCAATAGCAATTAATCCTGAATCTTCACAAATTAAATATGTTTTTACTGAGCTTTCTGTTGAACAATATTCCGTTGGTACTCTAGATTTAACAAAAATATCAGTAATTGTTGGACATCCAGGTGAAGGTAGTAATCCTGAGTCCTTACAAACTGTTAATGTAACAATATCATCTGGAACAGTAAATTTCTTAGCTTCAAGTCCTTTATGTATTGCTTTCATAACTGCTGTACAAATTCCTCCTGCTGGATTTGATGGACTACCTGAATAATGAACTTCCTCATTTATATCATATCCATACCAACAAGCAGCAGCATAATATGGTGTAATTTCGCAGAACCATCTATCAAAGTCATCATTTGTTGTACCAGTTTTTGCACAAACATCAAATCCAGACATTTTAGCATAAGTTGCTGTAGCTCCTGATGTAGTTCCTATAACAGGTTCCATCAAAATACTCTTTACTTGGTAAGCTTCTCCTTTTCCCATAATTTGATCTTTCTTTTGATGTGGCTCTAAAGCTACATTTCCAGAAGAATCTAACACTTTTGAATAAAAGCTAGGTTCAATATATAAACCATCATTTCCTATCATTGCATAACCAGCAGCAATTTGTAAAGGTGAATATTCTTTTGCTCCTAATGCTAATGATAATCCAATATTTGAATCATTTATTGTTAATCCCATCCTGTTTAAATATTCCATAGACTTATCTACACCTAATTGGTTTAATATTCTAACCGGAATAACATTTCCAGAAACAGCAATTGCCTGTCTAACAGTCTGTTTTCCTCTATAACGTCCATCATAATTCTTTGGCCATGGTTTTCCAAGAAATTCTGATGTTTGTTTATCTAAGTAAACAGAACAAGGTGTAATAATTCCTTCTTGAATAGCTGGAGTTATAACTGCAAGTGGTTTCATTGCAGATCCAACCTGTCTATAACTTTGAACAGCTCTATTTAAATCACCATTTTTTGTTTTTTCTCCTAATTGTCCAACACAACCAACAACATATCCTGTTGATGGTTCAATAATAACCATTGCAGCTTGTGATTTCTGCACGTTTCCATCATTATCTTTCTTTTTACCATTTTTGATATATTTATCTTTTTTCATTTCTTCTTCCAAAGTAGATTGAATACTTGGAACTTCAGTTGTATATATTTTATATCCACCGCCATATACTCTAGTTTCAGCCATTTGACGTGTCATGCCTTTTTCATCCATCATTTGTTTAACAATTTGATCTATAGCAGCCTCAGTAAGTGATGAATACACAACTGTTGCATTTTTATTTCCTTGTTCAAACTTTAATCCTGCATCAATTTCAGCTGAAGCAGTGTTATATTCTTCTTGAGTAATATTACCCAATTCGTACATTTTGTTTAAAACAACTTTTGCTCTATTATTACATTTTTGAACAGTTTCATCTGACCCCTTAAAAGGATCATATGAATTAGGTGAATGGTTTATTCCAGCAAGAAAAGCACATTCAGCCAAACTTAAATCAGATACATTTTTATTAAAGTAATACTCTGAAGCTAAAGCAACACCATGAAGATTTCCTTTTCCACCTACATATATAACATTTAAGTATAGCTCCAATATATCATCTTTTGATATTTCTTTTTCTATTTGAATAGCTCTTGCCATTTCTTTTACTTTTCTAAGAGCTGAGTGATCATCGTCTTTTGTAATATTTTTTACCAGCTGCTGTGTAATTGAACTTCCACCATATGAAGAATCCCCTTTAAAAAGATATGTAATAGTAGCAGCTCCTGTTCTTTTTATATCTACACCATTATGTTGATAAAATCTTTCATCTTCTATTGAAACATATGCTTTAGGTAAATATTTAGGCATATCTTCCAAACTAACAATTTTTCTAGATTCATCCCCTACTAATGTACATATTAAATTACCAGCAGAATCATAAACTTCTGAATTACTAAATTGTATTAGTAAGTCATCTTTTGTCATTTTAAAGTCATCGCCAAAAAATCCAAAGAAAATTCCAGCAATTATTCCTGCCAAAATTAATCCAGCAAGAAGTCCTAAAATAAATAATACAAGTATAATTTTCTTTATAATTTTAAAAACTTTTTTCTTTTTTGTATTTGCCTTATTATTTAACTTTTTACCATTTTTGTCTTTTCTATTATATGCATCATTTATAGCATCATCTAAATCATCTTTATTAAACTTATACATCTTTGTTTCATCAGAAACTGCGGATACTTTTTTAGTAGTAGAAGAAGGATTTTTCTTTACAGTTCTTCTTCCTGTACCTTTAGATGAGTTTCTTCCACTCCTTTTGTCCATATTTTCCTCCTTTGTTCAATTATGTTATTTAAACTGTTTTTAAAAATTATATGCATTGACATTATATTATAAAACTTTATAAATATAAAGTATTTTCGCAGAAAAAAATAAATATTGCAACTTAAATTTCAATATTTATTTTTTCTATGTTATTAAATTTTTATAATTTTATATCTATATATTATGCAAGAGCAAAATCAATTTCTCTACTATTTTTATTTGCTTTTATAACTTTTATTTTTAAATGATCACCTATTTTATAAACAATATTAGTTTTTTCTCCTGTTAAAGTTTTATTTCCTTCATTAAATATAAAATATTCGTCACCCAAATCTTGAAATCTAATTAAGCCTTCAATAGTGTTTTCAAGCTCAACAAAAATTCCAAAGTTAGTTACAGAAGAAATAATTCCATCATATTCATTACCAACTTTATCTTCCATAAACTCTGCCTTTTTCATGCTTTCTGCTTCTCTTTCAGCTTTTTGTGCAACTCTTTCTCTTTCAGAAGAAATTTTGGCATATTTTTCAGCCTTTTCCCTAAAACGTTCTTTTTGTTTTTCAGAAGATCCTAAATATTCTGAAATGACTCTATGAATAAATAAATCTGGATATCTTCTGATTGGTGATGTAAAATGGCAATAATATTTACCAGCAATTCCAAAATGTCCAAGATTCTCACTATCATATTTAGCAACTTTCAAAGTTCTTAAAATCAGATTTGAAACAACCTTTTCTTCTGGTTTTCCTTTTACTTCTTCTAATACTTTAGAAAAAGCTGACGGATGTATTGTTTCTTGACTTATATGAATCTTATAACCTAAATTAAATAAAAACTTATTAAGCTCTTTAACTTTATCAATATCAGGTTCCTCATGAACTCTATATATAAATGGATAATCAAGCCAATAATATGTTTCAGCTACAGTTTCATTAGTAATAAGCATAAATTGTTCAATAATTTCATTAGCAAAAGTTGTTTCATATTTTTTTACCTCAAGACATTTTCCAGTAATATTATCTAAAACAATTTTGCTTTCAGGTAGATCTAAGTTCAAATATCCTTTACTCATTCTTTTATTTTTAAGTATCTTAGCTAATTCTTCCATAAGTTTAAAGTTTTCTATATATTTTCTATATTTCTTTAAAACCTTTTCATCACTACCATCTAGAATTTTTTGAACATCAGTATAGCTCATTCTTTCAGTGACATTAATAATTGCATTATAAATATTAGAAGAAATAACATTTCCTTCTTTGTCTATTTCCATTGACACAGATAATGTATATCTATCTTCTCCCGCATTTAAACTACAAAGTCCATTTGACAATTCACGTGGAAGCATTGGAATAACCCTATCAAGCATATAAACACTTGTACCTCTAATTCTAGCTTCTCTATCAAGCAAACTTCTGTCTTTTACATAATGGCTAACATCTGCAATATGAACATTCAGCAAATAATTTCCTTCATCATTTTTTTCTACACTAACCGCATCATCTAAATCTTTTGCATCCTCACCATCTATAGTAAAAATTATTTGTTCTCTTAAGTCTTTTCTATTTTTTACTTTATCTTCTCTAATTTTATTTCCAAAACTTTTTGCTTCTTGAACCACATCTTCTGGAAATCTAGCAGGCAATTTAAATTCTTTTATAATACTAAGCATATCTACACCTGCTTGATTTATATTTCCTATAACTTCGACAATTTCTCCTTCTGCTTTACGCCCATTTTCTGGATATTTTGTAATTTTTACAACAACTTTATGTTTGTCTCTTGCTTTTCCAAAGTTCTTTTTAGAAATAAAAATATCAGTTCCAAACTTTTTATCATCAGGAACTACAAAACCAAAATTTTCAGATTTTTGAAAAGTTCCAACTACTGTTTCTTTTCCTCTTCTAACTATTTTAGTAATTTTCCCCTCTTTTCTTTTTCCTTTCTCACTTTGTTTTGTAATTTCTACTTCAACTATATCTTCATTTAGTGCACCATTAACATATTTTTCAGGAATAAATATATCTTTTTCCATATTTTCATTTTCAGGTTTTACAAACCCAAATCCTTTTTCATTAGCACTAAAACATCCTATTATAAATTCTTGTTCCATTCTATTTTTTCACCCTATATCCATTAATTTCATTAGCTTTTTCACAAATATAATCCATTTTATTTAATAAATATTTTCCTGGACACTCAGTATTTGCAAACATACTATGCCAACAAAGAGTTTTTCCTTTTTCTAGTCTTCCTAATTTATTTCTTTTTGCAATGTCCGCAATAAGTTTTATAGCACTATTTAGTACTACATCATCAACTCTAAAATCTCCACCTATTTCTGAATTACAAATTTCAACAGCAATTGAAACTTTATTACTCTCATTATTTCTATTACTAAATGCTACATATTTTTCTTCAACGTATAAAGCAATTTCTCCATCTTTTCCTACCCCATAATGACATGAATTTTCTCTTCCTAGTAATTGATAAATTCTTCCTAATCCTTCAGCAGAATGAATAGCTCCCATATGATGAATCGTTATATATTTTATTTTTCTATTAAATATTTTTTTATAATATCTAGCTTTATACGTATTTTCTATTAAACTAGAATTAGACCATTTTTTTAGCATCAAAAAATCCTTTCTCCGTTATACATATTTGTTCAACTTTTTAAGTAAAATTATTAAATTATATGATACATTTTTTTATAACTTTTTTCTATATTTTATACAAATTTTACAACTTTTCATTCTTAAAATTCAGATATATTCTACTTTTTTTATTACGTAAAAAAAGGGGCGATTGTTTTCGCCCCCAAATTTTATCTCATATTTAAAATCGTAAGTACTATAGTAAGTACAACAAAAACTACTGTGAAAAATATTGTATACTTTTGCAATCTTCCTTCTTTCGTTCTACCTTTATTCTTTTCATAAAAATTACTTCCTGAACCACCTACAATAGTTTCAGATGCTCCACCTTTGTCTGATTTTTGTAAAAGCACTAATACAATTATAACTATGCAACATAAAGCATAAACAATTGTTAATATATTCATTACTTGTTCCATTATATTGTTCCTCCAATTATCTCTTTAAGATACGTGTTAAATTTTAACATATATCTCAAATAAATGCAATCATTTTCTTTAATTTATAGATTATCTACACATCTTTTGCAAATTGTAGGATGATCATGATCTTTTCCAACAGTTTCTGAATACATCCAACATCTCTCACATTTTTTTCCATCTGCTAGTTCTACTTTTACACCAATTTCAGGGTCTTGTTCTCTTTTATTATTATCTATTTCAACTTTTGAAACAATAAATACTGTTGCAAATAAATCTTTATCCTTTAAAAATTCATCATATTTATCTTCACTTACAAATAATGTAACTTTTGCATTTAAAGAATGTCCTATAACCTTTTCAATTCTAGCTTCTTCTAATTTTTTAGAAACTTCTTCTTTTAATTTTATTATTTTATTCCATCTTTCCTCTAGTTTTTCATCTTCGTATTCTTTTTTATAAACAGGATAATCTGTAAGCATTACACTTTCAACTTCTTCATCCTTTCTATGAGGCATAGCTTTCCATATTTCCTCAGCAGTGAAGCAAGTCATTGGTGCTAATATTTTTACAAGAGCATCAAGTATTTCATACATAACTGTCTGAGCAGATCTTCTGTCTAGAGAATCAGGTTTTGATGTATATAATCTGTCTTTTATTATATCTAAATAAAATGTACTCATATCTACAACACAAAATTGATTAATTGCTTGATATGCATTATGAAATTCGTATTCATCATATGCTTTTGTACAATCTTTAACAAGTTTGTTCAACTTTATTAATGCCCATTTATCTATTTCTAATAAATCTTTATATTCAACAGGCTTATTTACAGGGAAATCATAAATATTTCCAAGTATATATCTTGCAGTATTACGTATTTTTCTATAAACTTCTGTAACTTGTTTTATTATTGATTTTGATACACTTACATCTGATTTATAATCTGAAGATAATACCCAAAGTCTTAAAACATCTGCACCAGATTCATTTATTATCTCTTGTGGTGCTATAACATTTCCAATAGATTTAGACATCTTTCTTCCTTGTTCATCTATTGTGTAACCGTGTGTAACAACCTCTTTATAAGGAGCAACACCTTTAGTTGCAACAGAAGTTAATAAAGAAGATTGGAACCAACCTCTATATTGGTCACTTCCTTCTAAATATAAATTAGCTGGTGGAAGTCCTCTTTCTGCTAAAACAGATTCATGTGTTGATCCAGAATCAAACCATACATCCATTATATCTGTTTCTTTTTTGAACTCTGTACAGCCGCAAGAACATTTTGCACCTTCTGGCATTAATTCTTTTTCAGATAAATCAAACCAAGCATTTGATCCTTTTTCTTTAAAGATTTTTTGAACTTTTTCTAAACTTTCTTCTGTAACATATTCTTTTTCACAATCTTTGCAATAAAATACTGGTATTGGAACTCCCCAAGTACGTTGACGAGAAATACACCAATCATTTCTTTCTTCAACCATTTTAGTAATTCTTTCTTCACCCCATGCAGGATACCATTTTACTTCCTTTATTGCATCTAATGTTTCTTTTCTAAATCCATCAACTGATGCAAACCATTGACTTGTAGCTCTGAATATAACTGGATGTTTACATCTCCAACAATGTGGATATGAGTGATTAACTTCTTGGCTTGCAAGTAGTAATCCATGTTCATCTAACCATTTTATTATTTCTTTATCAGATTTTGCATAGAACATTCCTGCAAATGGTCCAGCATCTTCATTTTGATAACCTTTTCCATCAACACAAACTATTATATCTAAATCATTTTTCAATCCGCACAAATAGTCTTCTTTACCATAGCTTGGAGCAGTGTGTACAGCACCTGTACCACTGTCTAATTCAACATCTACAGTATCTGTGCTTCCTAAAACTACTTTAGAATCTCTATCTAAAAATGGGTGTCTACAAATTGTTCCTTCTAATTCAGAACCTTTCATTTCTTTCTCAACAGAATATTTTTCTATTCCAGCAATTTTCATTACTTCTTCAACTAAAGCTGAAGCCATTATTAAAACTTCACCATTTGCTTTTACGAAGCTATAATCAAAATCTCCACCGATTGTTATACCAGTATTACCAGGTAATGTCCAAGGTGTTGTTGTCCATATTACTACAAAAGTATCTTTTTCGTCGAATTTTCCTTTTGCATCTTTTACTGGGAATTTAACATATGCTGTATTTGAATTTATGTTTTTATATTCTATTTCAGCTTCAGCTAATGCTGTTTCACAGTCTGTACACCAATAAACTGGTTTTAATCCTTTATATATATAACCTTTTTTGTACATATCAGCAAAAACACCAATTTGTTTTGCTTCCATTTGTGGTTGATATGTTACATAAGGATTTTCCCAATCTCCAAGAACACCAAGTCTTTTAAATCCTGCTGTTTGTTTATCTTTATATTCCATTGTAAACTTTTTACAAGTATCTCTAAACTTAGTTACAGGTATTTCATCTCTATTTAATCCAAGTGCTTGAATTGCCTTTTTTTCAGTTGGCATACCATGAGTATCATATCCTGGTATAAATGGTGTCCAGTAACCTTTTAAACTTTTATATCTAACGATTGTATCTTTTAATACTTTATTTAATGCATGACCTATATGAATTTCTCCATTTGCATATGGAGGGCCATCATGTAATACAAAAGGTTCTTTTCCTTTATTCTTTTCTAACATTTTCTCATAGATATGTTTCTTCTCAAAAACCTCTTCTAATATTTTAGGTTCTTTTTCTGGTAATCCAGCTCTCATTTGAAAGTCTGTTTTTGGCAAGTTCAAAGTTGAACTATAATCCATTTTTTCTTCGCTCATCTTTCTTCCTCCTAAATTTATATTAATTTTAATTTATTACCATTTTCTTTTATATATTTTTCTAAGTCACTTGGACTTAGAATTACTGTTGCAGTGTTAACTCCTGGATGAACTCCAATCTTTTCTTCTTTAAGTAAATCTTTATCTAAAATAACTTCAACAGCTTTTTCTTTATCATAGACAATCGCAAGAGGTGTTACTGCACCTGGCTGCAAGTTTAAATATTTTTGTAATCTTTCTGGAGATGCAAAACTTAATTTAGTTGCAAAAGAAGCTTTTGCAATATCTGCAAGATTTGCCTGTTTTTCTTCCTTAATTGTAACTAAGAAATGTCTTTTTCCTTTAGCATCTCTTAAAAATAAATTTTTGCAAATTGAAGCACCTTTAAAAAGATCTGGTCCAAGAGCATCCATTTCTTCCATATTATAAACAGCTTTATGCTCAATAAGTTCATAATCAATATTTAGCTCTTTTAACTTTTCTAATATTTCTTCCATTTCATCAACTCATTTTTTTAATTTATCTTTATATAGCTTGTAAGGATTTCAAAAATTGTTTTTAACGCAGCAAAATACTGATTATCCTTATTTAACACGATTAAAAAGAGAATTAGTATATTGCAAGGCAAAAACAAGTTTTGAACACCGGAGTGTACGTTGGTACATGAGGATTTCAAAAATTAATTTTAACGCAGCAAGATGCTGATTTTCCTATTTATCACAATTAAAAAGAGAA
>CANQAH010000009.1 GCA_947588885.1 uncultured Clostridia bacterium | reverse complement strand
TGTCCCCTGTTCAATATAGAGAACATTCCATGTTAGTAGCCTAATTATACTGTCCAACTTTTTGGGTTCAGTACACTCCGAATTTCCTATAATATAAAGGCTTCGCCCAAATTGCACACAAATTTTTTAACAAAAATTTGGCGCATAGAACAAAGACGCGGACAATTTAAAATAATTTTTCCTTTTGCAGATTACATATTGTCCGCTTTTGTTCTTTAAATAATTTTAATCATTATTTTCACTTGTAAGCAATTCTAATATTTTAGGATAAATTTCAGTTGCTCGATTATTCCAATTATCAACAATGGATTTAGCTTGTTCTTTTGAACCAGCATATGTCTGAACTTCAAACAAAGTATTATTATTTTCTATAATTTTACACTTTACATTAAAATTATTTTCAGCAATTGGAGTATAATCAGAAGATATTGAAAATTTATCTTCTATAGTATCTAAATTTTCTTTCAAATTATTATCAACTTGTAATTTTAATATACCTGGAATCATATCAGCAGTAAGTTCAATAGCTCTTTTTCCTTCAGGAGTTATATTGTATAAAAGTTCATCATCTTGTTTATAAGAAATAACATATTTATTTTCAATTAAATCTAGTAAAAATTGTTGAAAATAAAAATAGTTTAATTCGGTAATAGATGAAATTAATTCTAAAAGAGCCTTTTGATTAATAGGCTTTCCGATTTTATTTAAAATATATAAAACTAATAATTTATGTTCAGCTAAACTTGAACTATCTTCTGCTAATTTCATAGTAAGAAATTAATTCCTTTCATAAATTTTATCGTAATTATAACATAGTTTATACAAAAAAAATAGATACATAAAAAAAATAGTCGAAAAAAGGCGACGAAAAAGACTTTACAATTAACTCAAAAGGTTTTAATATGTAATCATTAAATTGCAATTTATTTCAAATGGTTAAATCTAACCACAAATTTTTTTATTCTTAAAATTTCCCTAAAAAATTTAAATAAAAAAGAAAGGAGAGTTACATATATCGAAATAGAAAAAAATTAGCTGTATTGATTATTTTAATCTTATTAATAACACAAATAATATTTCCAACGGCATTATGTTTTTCGCCACAAACAAAGTATATTTATAAAGAACTAATAAATATACCACAGGGAGAAAAATTAATAAATAAGCAAAATAATAAAATCATAAATGAAAATAGAATACAAAATGAAGAAAAAATATGGAATATAAAAATACCTAAAATAGGGCTTTCAGCAGATATAATAGATGGAACAAGTAAAGAAAATTTAAATAAATATGTTGCACATTTTGAAGAAAGTGCATATGTAAAAGGAAATGTATGCCTAGCTGCACATAATAGAGGATATGATGTTAATTTTTTTAAAGATTTAAAAAAATTAAAAATCGGGGATGAAATTATATATCAATTTAAAAAAATAAAACTAACATATATAGTTAGTAAAACCAAAATCATAAAAGACACAGATGTATATGTAATAGAACCAACGGAAGAAAATAAAATAACTTTAATAACATGTGTGGAAAATGAACCTGAAAAAAGAAGATGTGTTCAAGGAATTTTAAAAACATGAAAGGAAGATAAAATGAAAATAAAAAAATTTTTAGTAATAATAGTAGCAATAGTTTTATTTATATGTTCAAACTATTCATATGCTACATTTAAAATAGATAAAGCTCAATTATATAGCAAAGGAGAATGTGAACCATTATTTAAAATATCAACAAATGGAAACGATATGACAATAACAAAAATATTTTATAAATATAATGGAAAAGAATATCCTGCATATTGCATAAATAAAGAACTAGATGGAGTAGAAAAATTAGGAAGTTATGAAGTAACAATAGAAGAAGCAGTTGATAATCAGATGATTTGGAGAGCAATAACAAACGGGTATCCTTACAAAACACCGCAAGAGCTTAATGTTGCAAATGAAGATGAAGCTTTTGCGGCAACTAAACAAGCTGTATATTGCATACTATACGGATTTGATGCAAATGATTATGCAAGATATGAACCAATAGGTGAAGCGGGTAAAAGAACATTAGCTGCAATAAAACAAATTGTAAAAATAGCCAAAACAAGTACATCAGTCAAACCAAGTAGCCAAATAAATATAAAAGAAACAAGTTCATGGAAAGTTGATGAAAAAGATAAAAATTATGTAAGCAAAACATTTCAAGTTGGAGCACAAGCAAATATGAAAGATTATACAATTACAATTAGTGATAATAAAAATAAGCAAATAAAAGTAACTGATTTAAATGGAACAGAAATTCAAAAAACAAGTCAAAAAGAATTTAAAGTAATGATTCCACTAAAAGAACTGGAAGATAATACATTTGAAATAAATATAAGTGGAGATGTTGAAACAAAACCAATATTATTTGGAAAAACAAGAGTTAGTAATTCTCAAAATTACGCATTAGCAGGAGAAAAATATGAAGGAGGAAATGGAAGTCTAAAAGTAAATTATTATAAAAATACAAGTAAAGTAAAAATAATAAAAAAAGATAATAATACAGGAGAAGAATTAGAAGGAATAAAATTTAGAATATTAAATGAAAAAAATGAAGAAGTATACACAAATTTAATAACAAATGAAAATGGAGAAATAATTATAGAAGGAATATTACCAGGTAAATATTATTTAGAGGAAATAGAAACAAGAGAAGGATATAAAAAATTAAAAGAAAGAATAGAATTTGATGTAAAACTTAATGAAGAATTAGAACTAGAAGTAATGAATGAAAAAGAAGCAGAAAAAACAATAAAAAAATTACCTGTAACAGGTATGTAAATGGGAAATCCCCACAACAGACAGATCTGCTGCGGGGAAAACCTTTGAAAAAACTAATACCTACTTACTACTACCGCTGCTTACTACTGCTTACTGGTTAGCAGCCTTCTTCATGATACGCTGAATGTCAGCGGAGGAGACGTACAACACTGTTTTGTTTGCTTCAATTTCCAATTTCTCCGAATCAGGCTTATCCGCGGCAGCCTTGGTGCGGGCGTATGTTTTTTTGGCCTTGTTGAGCAGCTCATCATACAGCCATTTTCGCGTGCCATCGATGCAGTTCAAGCATCTACCATATACCGGTGTATCATATACCCGGTTTTTGGTAGTACGACACCGACGAGCAGAGATCAGCTGATCAATTGCAGCCTCGCGGGCATCAGCTTCATGTTTCCGAGATGCAAAATTAATGCTATGGTTTTTAGTTATCATAAAAGCACCTCCTAGTAAAATATTAATTGCAAAATATATTATATCATAAAATAATAGAAATATCAAGTGATATACTTGAAAGTTGACATAATGATTTAAAAGTTATATAATAACAAATATGAAATTATTAATGTGTCAACATCTTTCAATGAAGGAGGGAATGCGTATGAAATTAACTACCATTGGACCTAAAGATGTTGGAGTAGTCTGCTGCAGAATAACTGAAACTGATGCATTAACTCTTTTGAAAAGAGGAGAACCCTTTTATTTACGGGTAAAATCAAGGGAAGTTTATAAAGATGTCAGTCAGGAAGATTTGATGCAGGCAAAAAGGCTGAAAGATATGGGAATTTATAACTTGTGGGAGTTTTACAAACCTATTTCTAAATGATGCCTATTAAAGAGCGGTAATATAAACGAATATATTACCGCTCAATCTATATAATAGGAAATACTTCGCATTTCCTATTATACAAAGGCTTCGCCACAAATCCACACAAAATTTCTAAAGAAATTTTAGCGGGCAAACAATTGACGCGGACTTTGCAATGAAATTAAATAGTGTGGTATATAAAAATGTCTGCTATTGTTCTATATATGAAATGCGGAGCATTTTCCTATTATATAAAGGCTTCGCCAAATTTTTTTTTAATTTGGCGCATAGAACAAATTCAAATTTTAAGAGATACCTAATATTTTTTGTGCTCTCTCAATGTCTTTATTATCTGCTGTTCGAGTATCTGCTAATTTATATTCTAAACCTAATTCATTCCATTTAAATTTGCCTAAATCATGGTAAGGAAGTAATTCAACTTTTTCAACATTTGATAATGTAGAAATAAAATCCTTTAATTTTAATAAATCTTGTTCATCATCAGTGTATCCAGGAATTATGACTTGTCTAATCCATACAGGTATATGATTATTGCTTAAATATCTGGCAAATTCTAAATTATTTTTATTAGAAATTCCTGTTAAAGATTTTGCTTGTTCATCATCAATATGCTTAATATCAAGCAAAACTAAATCAGTATACTTCAAAAGTTCAGCTATATCATCATTGATAGCTAGACTTCCAGCTGTGTCAAGAGCAGTATGAATATTTAACTTTTTTAATTCTTTAAATAAATTAAGTACAAATTTTGGTTGTAATAGTGGTTCACCACCAGAAACAGTAACACCTCCACCAGATGATTTCATATAAGGAATATATCTTTTTATTTCAGCAACTAAATCAGATATTTTAGTCAAATTTCCTGTTTTAATATCCCAAGTATCTCTATTATGACAATACATACATTTTAAAGGGCAGCCTTGAACAAAAACTACAAAACGTATACCAGGACCATCAACAGTTCCGAAAGTTTCAATAGAATGAACATAACCTGTTATTTCTTCCATAAATTCCTCCAATTAAAAAATAAATGATTAATGCAATAAGTAATTCAGTAATTTTTTAGAATTTATATTTTTCAATGACTTAATAAGAAATTATTTATCTATATAAAGAATACATTAATATAGATTTTAGCAACAATCCCAATCAACAAAACCATTTTCAAAATTACATTTTTGAATATCTTCTTTTGATATTAATACAAATAATATCCCTGAATCTCCTATTGAAAAAGTTTTTAAATCTTCCATAGAATCTAATTTAAACAAACATTCATCTTTATTTTCTTTGATGTCATATCTTGGATCTTGTTGAGTAAAATCTGGATAACCTCCAACAGTAATTGAAGGATTTTCGCATTCATCACTAAGTTTATCATACCAAGAAAATTCAGTAAAATAATCATCTAAATCATCATACGTATTAAATGCTGTTCCATAAACTTGATTTACTATATCACACATTATTTTGATAAATCTATAATCATTAATAGACATATAGCAAATATCTTTTGATAAACTGATTTTTAAACCATTTCTAACTATATAATGAGATGAATCTACATTAGGTAGATCTGTTTGATATTCTAAATCTTCTTTAAAGTACTTGATAGAATATTGGCATGGATAATCCACATCTTTATCAGTATAAATTTCTAATATACCTTTTTTTGGATATCCATCTAAATCAATATTTTTTAAATTAACTTGCAATAGTAATGCTAAAGGTTCACCATTTTTATTTTTAGGATATTCTTCTCCAATTGGCAAATATGGTTTACCGCCTATTTTATCATCTAATATAGTTGGTTCTCCTTCTAATAATGATATTTTATAACAATCTTTCTTTGTATTTTCCTTAAACATTTCAACAACTTTAAAAAATTTTTCTTCCATTTCTAATTATTCTCCTTTTTACATAATTAAATAATTTAATATTTATTATTAAATTATAAGTATTTTCTTAATATCTATAAATACATAAAAATAACCAAAGTTTCAATTGAATAAAGATAGTCAATAGTTTTTTTAAATAAGATATAAATGGCCCAACTATAATGCTGGACCACTTGAAAAGATTTTACTATATTTTTTCATGAATAGTTCTATTTATAACATCAAGTTGTTGTTCTTTAGTAAGTTTTACGAAATTAACGGCATATCCTGAAACACGAATTGTAAGTTGAGGATATTTTTCAGGATGGTTCATTGCATCAACTAATAAATCCCTATTAAATACATTAACATTAATATGGTGACTTAATTGTGAGAAATATCCATCAAGTAAAGATACTAAATTTCTTATTCTTAAATTTTCTGCTTTTCCTAAGGCATTAGGAGTTATAGCAAAAGTATATGATATACCATCTTCAGAATATTTATATTTTAATTTAGCAATTGTATTTAAAACAGCTAATGCACCGTGAGTATCCCTACCATGTAAAGGATTAGCTCCAGGACCAAAAGGTTCTCCTGCATGTCTACCGTCAGGAGTACTTCCAGTATTTTTACCATAAACAACATTTGATGTAATTGTTAATATTGATAATGTAGGTTTTGAGTTTCTATAAGTTGTTTGCTTCTTTAATTTTTCCATAAACATCTTTTGAATTTCAACGGCAATTGAGTCAACTCTGTCATCATCATTACCGTATTTAGGGAAATCACCTTCAACTTCATAATCTATAACTAAGCCGTCATCATTTCTAATTGTTTTTACTTTTGCATATTTTATTGCTGATAGAGAATCTGCTACAACAGATAACCCAGCTATACCACAAGCCATTGTTCTTAAAATGTCTTTATCATGTAATGCCATTTCAATAGCTTCATAAGAATATTTATCATGCATATAGTGAATAATATTTAATGCTTCAATATAAACTTTAGCTACCCAATCCATCATTGTTGAAAATTTTTCCATAACTTCATCATAATTTAAATATTCTGAAGAAATAGATTCAAATTTAGGAGCAACTTGCTTACCGGAAATTTCATCTCTACCACCATTAATAGCATAAAGTAGAGTTTTAGCTAAATTAGCACGTGCACCAAAAAATTGCATTTGTTTACCAATTCTCATTGCAGAAACACAACAAGCTATTCCATAATCATCGCCCCAATAATCTCTCATTAAATCATCATTTTCATATTGAATAGAACTTGTTTTAATTGACATAGATGCACAATAATTTTTAAAATTTTCTGGTAATCGAGTAGACCATAAAACAGTTAAATTTGGTTCTGGGGCAGGACCTAAAGTTGTTAATGTATGAAGAACTCTAAATGAATTTTTTGTTACCAATGTTCTTCCATCGATTCCCATACCACCAATTGATTCTGTAACCCAAACAGGATCACCACTAAATAATTCATTATATTCAGGTGTTCTTAGGAAACGGACCATTCTTAATTTCATAACAAAATGATCCATTATTTCTTGAGCTTCAGACTCTGTAATTACTCCATTGTTTAAATCTCTTTCAAAATATATATCTAAGAAAGTAGAAGTTCTACCAAGACTCATTGCTGCACCATTTTGATCTTTTATTGCTGCTAAATATCCAAAATAAGTCCATTGAACGGCTTCTTTAGCATTTGAAGCGGGTTTTGAAATATCAAGACCATATTTTTCTGCCATAGATTTTAAATCCTTAAGAGCTTGAATTTGATCATGAATTTCTTCTCTTTCACGAACGATACTATCAGTAAAATTATCAGAAACAGTATTAGCGAAAACTTTTTCTTTATCTTCTATTAAAGCATCAACCCCATAAAGAGCAACTCTTCTATAATCTCCAATTATTCTTCCACGACCATAACCGTCTGGAAGACCTGTAATAATATGTGAACTTCTAGCTGCTCTGATTTCAGGAGTATATGCAGCAAAAACACCGTCATTATGAGTTCTACGATAATTATGATAAATGTCTTTTAATTTGTCTGAAGTACTACATCCATAAGCTTCGCAAGATTTTTCAACTATACGAATACCTCCATTTGGCATTAAAGCTCTTTTTAAAGGAGCATCAGTTTGCAAGCCAACAATTTGCTCTAAATCTTTATCTATATAACCTGCATCATGGCTTGTAATAGTAGATGCAACATCATTAGAAATTGCAAGAACACCGCCATTTTCAGTTTCTTTTTTATATAAATCTAGTACATCATTCCATAATTCTTTGGTATTTTTTGTAGCGTCAGCTAAAAAAGATTCATCACCAGTATATGGTGTATAATTTTTTTGAATGAAATCACGTACATCAATTTCATTATTCCAGTTTCCATTATTAAAGCCTTTCCATTCGTCAAATTTCATAAAATTTACCTCCAAAATTGATTTATATTTATTTATATTTTTTGCATAAATCAAATAAAAATACAAAATTTATAAGTCTAATCAGTATAACATAAAAAGCAAGTACAGACAACAGAAAATATATAATAATAGAAAAAAATACTATTGAAAAAAAAGTATATATAATATAAAATATGACTATGAAATTTTTGAAAGAAGGAACGTAACAATGAATAAAAGAACAATAATAACAAAAATCATAGCTGGAATAATGGTAGCATTAATGCTATTAGCATCAGCAAGCACATTAATATTCTTTTTACTAGCAAAATAGAAAGGAAAACAATGGATATTTTTAAAATTGATTTGGCAAAATTTTATAATGAAAATATAATTTGGTATATTGAAAATTTAAAGCAACATCCTTTTAATTTATTTATGCAAATTGTTGATATTTTGATAGTTATATTTTTAATAGTAGTTGCATTTAAGTCCTTAAAACATACAAGAGCTAGTCAGCTAGCTAAAGGAATATTCATCTTAGTAATTATAACATGGCTATCAGGAATTTTACATTTATACATATTTAACACAATAATGACAGCAATTATGAATTGGGGTATTGTTGCAATAATGATAATTTTTCAACCTGAACTTCGTAGAGGTTTGGAACAATTAGGTACAAGTAAGTTTAGCAAATTTTTTGGAGTAGATAAAAGTATTGAAATAAAAACAAAAGAAAATATTTACCGTATAGTAATTGCAGCGACAGAATTAGCCAAAACAAGAACAGGAGCATTAATAGTAATTGAAAGAGATATAAAATTAAATGATATTATAGAAACTGGAATTTTGATGGATTCAGAAATATCACCACAGATCCTTGTAAATATATTCGTTCCCAAAACACCACTTCATGATGGAGCAGTTATTATTAGTGATAATAAAATTGCAGCTGCATCATGTATGCTACCTTTAGCAGATGATAAAGATATTGCAAGAGAATTAGGAACAAGACATAGAGCAGCAATAGGAATTTCAAAAGAAACAGATTGTATAGCAGTTGTAGTTTCAGAAGAAACAGGAAAAATTTCAATTGCAAAAGAGGGAACATTAATTGCTGATGTAAAAGAGGAAACATTGAAGAAAATATTAATAAAATATTTAATAACTATAAAAGATATAGAACAAGAGAAAAAAGTAAAAGTAAAAAGACTTAATAAAATATATAAACATGAAAACAATAAAGAAGACTAATAAAAAAATAGTACTTAAAATAAAAATGCGAACAATTCAAAAAATGAATTGTTCGCATCTTTTATATTATAGGAAAGTTCTTCGAATTTCCTATATATAAAGGCTTCGCTCAATTTATAGAAAAGTGCTGCGCATTTCCTATTATAAAGGCTTTAACGATTTTGTCTCAAAATTTTTCCTTAGGAATAAATTTATATACTGCTTCAGCAAAGCCACCTTCTGAAACAGAATTTTTTGTAGTATATTTTGCAACATCTTTTAACTCAGAATATGCATTTGCAACAGCTATGCCAATTCCTGAATTTTTTAACATATCAACATCATTTAAATTATCGCCAATACTCATAACATCCTTTTCATCTAAAGATAAATACTTAGTTAAAAATTTAATTGCACTTCCTTTATTAGTATTGAATGGAATGATTGATAAATATTCATATTCTTTATTCAAGATATTATCTTTATATTCACCAAGCTTTGAAATTTTGACAATAGAAACATTTATATTTTGAGAAATTTCTTCTTTAATTGAGTCTAAAGAAGAAGTTCCAGAAATAACAAATTGATGAATTGGCAAATTATTTTTTTCTATATAATCAAGTATGTTTTTTACAATAACAAATCTATACTCAGAACTGTTTTGCAATTTAAAATTTCGCAAGTCAAGATACTGCAATTTTTCACTAATTAATAATTCATCACTATATGCGTGAACATGAAGATTATATTTTTTTGCAATTTCAAAACATTTTTTTATATCTTTAAGTTCAAGAGAACTACTATAAATTTGATCACCTGTTTTTAAATTATAAATTTGCGAACCATTATTAAAGATTCCGTATGTAGCATTAAATTTATCACATAAATTTTTGCTCACAGAATAAGACTTCCCTGTGCAAATAGCAAAATTAATATTGTTTTGGTTCATCATATTAATTGCATCAAGGTTCGCATCAGGAATATAATTATTTTCACTAATAATTGTTCCATCTAAATCACTGGCAACCAATTTAATAGCCATAACAAAATCTCCTAAAAATTTTTCACATTATACAATAAAATGGAACGGAAATCAAATTGAATTATAGGCAGTTTTATGATAAAATCAAAAATGATGCATATTATAAAGAGGATAAGATGAATATATACCAAAAAATTAATCAAATAATTGAATATATAGAAAATAATCTTGAAGAAGAAATAGATTACAAAAAAATTGCACAATTAATGCAAATGAATGAATATACATCACAAATAACATTTTTAATTTTATGCGATATATCAATAGCAGATTACATTAGAAAACGTAGACTTTCAAATGCAGGATATGATTTATACACAACAGATGAAACTATTATGAACATAGCCGTAAAATATCAATATACAAATGCAACAGCATTTTCGAGAGCTTTTGAAAAATTTCATGGAATGAAACCAAGTGCAGTAAAAAAAAATCCACATGGATTAAAAGTATATTCTAGAATACATTTGGATGAAGATGTAGAAATACGAACAAATATAGAATATAGTGTTATAGAAAAAGATGAGATAATTCTATATGGGAAATATATAAAAACAGATAATTGTAAAATAGGAAAAGATGCACCATTGTTCTGGAAGAAGGAACAAGAAAAGTATATAGATAAATATGGAGAATTCAATTATGGGATGACATCATATACAAACAAATTAAGACAATATTCAAATAAATATTGGGTTTTATACGATAAAGAAATAAATGATAAAGATTTTAAAAAAGTAATAATACCTAAATCCAAATGGATAGTTTTTAGAATAAATTCTCAAGAATCGAAAGAGATTCAAAAAACTACCGATAGATTTTATAAAGAATTTATAATAAGTTCAAAATATAAATTTAGAGAAATACCGGAATTAGAATATTATCATGATAATATTACTGATTTAATGATTCCAATAGAAGATTAAAAAAGACTGACATTTTTTTATAGAAAAAAGTCAGTTTTTTTTATTGCAATTGATGTAATCTTACTGTAGGAGAGGAAAAGTATGAAAAAATATATTTCAGAGATATTTTTTACAACAGATAATGCTGATGAAAATGAATGGTACAAATTAATACTAGAAATATCAAAATTAAATGGCTTATTTAGAAGTTGGAAAATATACATAAAAATTGAAAGAAATATTATTAAATATTACATAGTAACAAGAAAAAAAATTCCAACAATATTAAACTGTTCAGGAAATTTTTTAATAAAAACAATAGATGAATTTGAAAAGATAAAAACAAATATTAATTTTTTATATGTAGTTACAAATAAAGAAAAAAATATAATTGATATTTACGATAAAAATGAATCTAAACACAATCGAATTTTAAGACAAGTTGAAATAAAAATAACTCCATTTGAAAAAGATAATTACTTAAGCCATGCAAAAATATATTTTGAAAATAAAAATGGAAATATGTCTAAATCATGGGCACTTTTCTTTATCCCTAATATTGGAATAAGCATAGATTTTACAAAGCATACAAGATTTCTATATAGAAAAGAAGGTATAAGATATTTAAAACTTGATAAATCAATGGATCTATTTTCCAAAAAAGAAGGAAAGGAAAATTTACTTGAAATAAATACATTTCCATATTCTGAAGAAAAATATTATTTAAATATTGCAAACTATGATTTTGAAAAGCATTCTTTAATAGTTGGAGCAAGCGGAACAGGAAAGTCAAAATTAATAGCAAATTTTATAAAAAATATTTATGATAATGAAATACTTAAAATGACAAATAAAGTTATTGTAATAGATCCACATGGCTCTTTGAAAAATGATATTGGTGGGCTTGAAAAAACTGAAATTATTACAATGAAAGAAAAAGAGAAATCAACAGATTTATGGATAAATTCAAAAGAAAATGCAAGCAGCAGTACAGAAATTTTATTAACTATTTTAAAAAATATTTTTGGAGAACAATATAATTCAAAATTAGAAAGAGTTTTAAGACATAGTATTTATTTATTGATAAAGCAAAAAAAATTAAACTTTGAAACATTACGAAAATTATTGACATACACAGAATATAGAACAAAATTAATAAGAGAATCTGATGAAGTTGAAGAACATGTAAAAGAATTTTTTTTAACTGATTTTAATGAAATAAAATCTAAATCTTATCAAGAAGCAATATCTCCTATTATTTCATTAATAGAAGAAATGCAAATGCTTCCAGCGTTTCAAAATGGAGGAGAACAACCAATTGAAGAAGTAATAAAAAATAATTTTTTAACATTATTTTCATTAAACCAGGCAGAACTAGGAGAAAAAGTAACAAAAACAATTTCTGGATTGATTTTAGGAATTATATTTCAATTAGTACAACGAAACGAATTTAATGAACACATAATTCTTATAATTGACGAAGTTGCTGTAGTAGAAAATCCAATTTTAAGAAATTTATTATCAGAAGCAAGAAAATATAATTTATCGGTAATACTGGCACAACAATATTTTGGACAAGTAAGCCAAGAGTTAAGAGAAGCAATTTTTTCAAATGTTATGAATTATTATACATTTAGAGTATCAAGGGAAGATGCAGTTATTTTAAGTAATCATTTGCAAATGGAAATGGCAGTAAAAAATTCATATCACAACAGAATAAAATTAATTACAGAATTGCCTAATAGAGATTGCATTGTAAGAATAAGTAAAGATGGAAAATTGATTCCATCTTTTAGATGTAGAACACTGGACTTTGATTCGATTCCTGCAAAATCAGATGGAAGCGAACAATCAAATATGAAGAAGGAAAATACAGATATTGAAATATTAAAAGACAAAGAATTTAGTATTGGAAATGCGATAGATTTAAAATCACTTATGAACTCTCAGTCAACAAGTAGGAGGAAAATAAAGTATGAATGATTTAGAATCTCTAAATGTGGTATCTGAAATATTTTTTAACATATTTCAAAGAGAAAATTTATATACATTAGATGAATTAAAAGAAAAATTTGCATTTGATGTAAAGCTTCCAAGAAAAGTAAAAGACAGCTTAACAGGAGAAGAAACATGGACAGAAATGGAAAATGCTGAACTATATATAAAGCAAAAAAATATGGATAGATATGATGCAACAAGAGGGTGGATAATAAACAAAAGAAAAATATCAACATTAGAAGATATAATAAATATTTGGAAAAAAATAAATTATATTACAACTGAAAGGATATATGATTCGGATAATGTACATAAAAGTGATACAATTTATAATTGCTCAAATATATACCATTCTACAGATTGTAGAGGAAGTAAAAATATATTGTTTTCAGATGGATTAGCAGAAAGTGAAAATATGATAGCATCACAAAGAACAGCAAATTCAAATAATTGCATTAGAGTTGACGATTCTGGAAATTGTTCAAATAGTTATAATGTAATATGTTCAGCCAAAATAACAAATTCTTTTTTTATTCAGGATTGTAATAGTTTATATGAATGTATGTTTTGCTCGCATATTTCTAATAGAAGATATTGCATTGCAAATATGCAGTTTGAAAAAGAAGAATATTTAAAAATAAAAAAAATATTAATTGATTGGATCACCAAAAAAGAATAATTTATTTTATTTCGTTTTAAAAATGTGATAGAATTTCTATACAATTAAAATTCAATAAAAATAGAAATTATATTATGAAATACAAAAATAAAAGATTTAAAATAAAAATTTTTTATAGAGGTGAGAAATGTTAAATATTGAATATCAAGCGAATATAGATGAAAAATATTATAAAATTATAGATTCAGAATTCAATAAATATGCTGACAAAAATCAAATAATTTGCAACTACATTCCATTTGCATTTATCGCAAAGGAAGATAGTAAATTTGTTGGTATTATAACTGGAAACTCATATTATAAAGAAATACATATTAGCGATCTTATTGTATTAGAAGAATATCGCAAAAAACATATTGGAAGTAAACTAGTTAAAGCTGTAGAAGATTATTATAAAGATAAAGGATTTGAAAATATTAATCTGACTACTTATGAATTTCAAGCTCCAGAGTTCTATAAGAAATGTGGATTTGAAGTTGAATTTATTAGAAAAAACGAAGAAAATCAAAAACTTAATAAATATTTCCTAGTAAAATATTTTTAGTAAGGAATAAACTTTTAAGAATTGAAAAAAAGCTAAAATGTGCTATAATTTATAATTAGTTACGTATATTAATCCACCTTGAGAGGAGCAAAAAAGAAAATGGTACCCGATCTTAGAAAAAAGCTAAATATCTCTCTACTAAATCAAACAATATACGAAACAATAAAAAATAAAGAAGGGAAGGTTGATGGAGAAGAAATATGTGACAAGCATGCTAAAAGATTATGGCATGAAGTAGAAAAGCAAATACTCAATTTATCACATGAAGAAAAGTTTGCAGGTTATCATATTGCGAATATTGAGCTTTATTCTACAGGAAAGATCATTGTCACATACCACAAGAAAAATGCTGATGAATTGAAGTCTTACGATGTACCAAAGGAAGTAGATGCTAACAGAATTTTCATTCGCATGGCACTCATAGCTGAAAAGGCTGGATTTAGTATGGCACCAAGCCATCAGATGAGCTCCAAAGGAAGAATATTGTGGTGGATACGGTTTGTCGAAACTAAAGACAATTAAATTAAAAAGAACGGAAAAGCAAAATTTTCCGTTCTTTTTAATTTAATTAAGAAAAAGCATTTAAACTTTTATAATATAAAGCATTCATTCAAAATTAAACTAAATTTAAAACAAAAATATATAAAAATAAAAGTGTATTAATATTCTATGTACATCGCTATATACTAAATAAAAATCGCATTTTTAGAACGAGCAGTCAAATAATTGACAAAGTAAAGTATATACTATAATCTAGTGTAACAAACTAGATTAGGAGGTACTTATGAAAGGAATAAAAGTAGGTGACAAAATATCAAAATATCCAATTATTCAAGGAGGAATGGGAGTAGGAGTATCATTACACAAACTTGCAGGAAATGTGAGTAAAGAAGGTGGAATAGGTATTATATCTACTGCAGATATTGGATACAAAGAGGAGGATTTTAATAAAGATCCAATGCAAGCAAATTTAAGAGCAATTGGAAAAGAAATAAAACAAGCCAGAGAAATAGCAGGAGAAGATAAAATATTGGGTGTAAACATAATGGTCGCATTAAAAAATTATGCAGAAATAGTAAAAGAATGTGTTAAACAAAAAATTGATTTAATAATTTCAGGAGCAGGAATTCCAAAAGATTTACCAGAATATGTGAAAGGCTCAAAAACCAAAATTGCACCAATAGTATCATCTTTAAGATGTTGCAAATTAATTGTAAAACACTGGATGACAAAATATAATTATGTTCCAGATATGATAGTAATAGAGGGACCAGAAGCTGGAGGCCATTTGGGATTTAAGGAAGAAGAATTAACAGAAGAAAATAAACCTAAATTAGAAAATATTACAACAGAAGTAGTAAATTATATAAAAGAAGTAGAAAAAGATACTGGAAAAGAAATACCAGTAATTAGTGCAGGAGGAATTTGGGACAACAAAGACATAAGAAAATTTTTAGATTTAGGAGCATCTGGAGTTCAAATTGCAACTAGATTTGTAGCAACTGAAGAATGCGATGCTGATGATAAATTTAAACAAGCATATATAAATGCTAAAAAAGAAGATATAAAAATCATAAAAAGTCCAGTTGGAATGCCGGGAAGAGCAATTTATAATAAGTTCATAAAAAATACAGAAAACGAAAAAAATCAAATAAGTAGATGCTATAATTGTATAAAAACATGTGACATAAAGACTACCCCATATTGTATAACAAATGCCTTAGTAAATGCAGTAAAAGGTGAAATTGATAATGGATTAATATTTTGTGGAAGTAATGTTGATAAAATAAATAAAATTGTTACTGTTCATGATTTAATGAATGAATTAGTGCTTGATATTAACTAAAAAATATATAAAATGTAAAAACTTAAAAGCAAGTAATAATTGAACTTTACTTGCTTTTTTTATATAATAAGAAAGTGCTCTGCACTTCTTATTATATAAAGGCTTCGCCCAATTTGCACACAAATTTTTTTACAAAAATTTGTCGCATAGAACAAAGACGCGGACTTTGCAATAAATTTATATAGTATGACATATAAAAATGTCCGCTATTGTTATATAATAAGAAAGTGCTCTGCACTTCTTATTATATAAAGGCTTCGCCCAATTTGCACACAAATTTTTTTACAAAAATTTGTCGCATAGAACAAAGACGCGGACTTTGCAATAAATTTATATAGTATGACATATAAAAATGTCCGCTATTGTTCTATTAATAAGAAAGTGCTCTGCATTTTCTATTATATAAAGGCTTCGCCACGAAATTATATAAAAAATATGAGAGGAAAAAATTAAACATAAATTAGTAAAAAGAATATAATTTATAGGAGATAAAATGGAAGATAAAATAAATAAACTGAAAAAAATAATAGAAGAAAGTAATAATATAGTATTTTTTGGTGGAGCGGGAGTTTCTACAGAAAGTGGAATTCCAGACTTTAGAAGTAAAGATGGCTTATATAATCAACATTATAAATATCCTCCTGAAGAAATATTAAGTCACACATTTTTTGAAAATAATACAGAAGAATTTTTTAGATTTTATAAAGACAAATTAAACAGTATAAAATATGAGCCTAACATTACTCATATCAAACTTGCAGAACTTGAAAAAATAGGAAAGTTAAAAGCAGTCATAACTCAAAATATAGATGGATTACATCAAAAAGCTGGTTCAAAAAGAGTATATGAATTACATGGAAGTGTTCTAAGAAACTACTGTATGAAATGCAAAAAGTTTTATGATGCAGAATACATTTTTAATAATAATTATGATATTCCGACATGCAACTGTGGAGGAGTTATAAAGCCAGATGTTGTACTTTATGAAGAAGGGTTAGATGAGGAAATCTTAGAAAATTCAATTAATTGTATACAAAATGCAGATATGCTAATTGTTGCAGGTACATCATTAACTGTATATCCAGCAAGTGGTTTAATAAATTATTTTAGAGGAAAAAACCTAGTTTTAATAAATAAAGACAGCACACCTTATGATAGTAGGGCTAACTTAGTAATAAATGATAGATTGGGAAAAGTTTTTTCACAATTATAAATTAAATATACAAAATTAGTATTAAGTGTGATAAAATTATATTGAAATTGAAGAATAAAAAATATAAACAAAGAATAATTAATCAAGTACAAAATATAAAAATATTATTACAATTTTAGAAGAAAGAGATGAACAAAAATGTTTTCAAATATGGGAAAATATCAGCCTTGCGGAATATTTACAAGGGGACATTTTATTTTATTAGCATCAACATTAGTAGGAATTTTTATTGCACTAAAGTTTACAGTTAATAAAAATAAAGAACAAATACATAAAATAATAAAAAATATAACAATTACAGCATGTATATTAGAAACTATAAAAATAATTTTTAACATACAGCAAAATTCACTTAGCGCAGTTAATACATATATACCACTATATTATTGTAGCATATTAATGTATGCAGGATTATTAAGTTCATTTGCTAAAGGTGTTTTAAAAAGGATAGGAGATGTATCTTTGGCAACTGGGGCAATAATAGGTGGAATAGTATTTATGATATATCCATCAACATCTTTGCCAAATTATCCAGCTTTTCATTTTTTAAGTATTCACAGCTTTTTATTCCATGGAATGATGGTGTATTTGGGAATATTGCTAAATAAAACGAAATATGTAGAACTAAAAAAAGAAGATTTAAAATACTTTGCTGGTTTAATTGCATGTATGGGTATTATGGCAGTAGTCATAAATAATATATGTGGTAGTAATTTAATGTTTATATCAGATAATTTTCCAGGAAATCCGATAGAAATAATATACAATATTACAAATGGAGGATTTTCATTTACAATGCTTATGATAGTTTTACAAATGACATTACCTTTTTATGCAATTTACTATACAGTAAAACTTGTACAAGACTTTAAAAATAAACAAAAACTTATATCACAACATGTTGCCATTAATAATGATACAAATGCATATGAAGTTAGATAAAACATTGCTTATTTACAATTATTGTTTTTTGTATAAAATACATTTTAATATAAAAATAGGAGGAGAATATGAAAGAATTTGACTTACTTTGTAAAGAGGTAGAAAAACTAAATAGTGAAGAATATGTAGAATTTTTAAAAATTAAATCTCTAAAATTATTAGCAAGTTTAAAACTAATAACAGATAATGGAATTGAGGGAGATATAGCATTTTGCTCATTTATGATTGGATCTGTTGTAGCTGATGGAAAATTATCAGAAGAAGAATATATTTTAATTTTGCCATTATTACGTGCTTTCTTTGGAGAAGATGTAAATTATGAAGAATGTAAAAAAATAATTAGTAAGTCATTAAAAGAGAATAAAGAAATAAAAAATACTATTGATACGATGGTTGATGTTTTTGGAATGCTATCAGATGAGCTAAAAGAAGATGCGATTACAGTATGTTTATTAATTTGTTCAATAGATGGAAAAATTTCATTTAAAGAGAAAAAATGGATAAAACAATTGATTAAATAATAAATTCATAAAAAACGTGAAGATGTCTAGAGTAATTTCAGTACTAAGACTCATTTGCAGATATAAATTGTAAATGAAGTCTTTTTTATCTAATAGAAAAGTGCTGCGCATTTCCTATTAGATAAAAGCTACGCCAAATTTGCACACAAATTTTTTTACAAAAATTTGGCGCATAGAACAAAGATGCGGACTTTGCAATAAATTTATATAGTATGACATATAAAAATGTCCGCTTTTGTTATATTATAGGAAAGTTCTCCGAATTTCCTATAATATAAAGGCTTCGCCAAATTTGGCACATATAACAAAGAAAAGAGGAAAGAATGTTATTATCAACACTTTTAATAATTGTAGGATTTGCATTGCTTATTAAAGGAGCAGACTTTTTAGTAGAAGGAAGTAGCAATGTAGCCAAAAAATTTCATATTCCAGAAATTATTGTTGGATTAACAATAGTTTCTATTGGAACTTCAATGCCAGAACTATTTGTAAGTTCAATATCAGCAATAAATAAATCATCAGACATGGCTATTGGAAACATAATAGGAAGCAATTTATGTAATTTACTATTAATTTTAGGTTTATCCACAGTCATAAAACCTGTGAAATTTCAAAGAGAAACAAGATTAATAGAAATACCGATGTGTTTAGCAGTTACAATTATATTTATGATTTTTTGTAATACTTCAGGGATAGTATCAAGAGCAGAAGCAATATGCTTACTTGTATTACTTATAGCTTTTATAATATATACAATAATCATGAGCAAAAAGGGAGAACAATTTGACCAAGAAAATGATAAAATAGATGAAGTTAAAACTGAAGATAAACCAATATCTATGGTAAAAAGTATATTATTTATAATTTTAGGAATTATAGGATTAAAAATTGGTGGAGACTTAACTGTTGAAAATGCTACTAATATAGCTAGAATGTTCAATTTAAGTGAAAAAATAATTAGTTTAACAATACTTGCAATAGGCACAAGCTTGCCAGAACTAGTTACAAGTGTAACAGCTGCAATAAAAGGAAACAGTGATATTGCAATAGGAAATATTATAGGTTCAAATATGTTTAATATTTTACTTATAATTGGTGTTACGTCACTAATTTATCCACTAGTTTATAATTTTACATATAACATACAAATGACAATTTTAATTATAGCAACTATAGTGTTAGCATTATTTCCAGCAATACCTCCAAAAAATGAAATGAATCGATTTAATGGAGCAATTTATTTAATTATGTACGTAATATATATGTGTATATTGTTCATGGTGTAAAAATAAAAAAATAAAGAGTGGACAAAAAGAATAATAAAAGTGTAAAATTCTATTATAATAAAAATAGGAGGTATATAATATGAGAAAAAATATAAAAACTACTGAAGCAATATTTCCAATGCCAGTATTAATGATTGCAACTTATAATGAAGATGGAAGTATTGATGTAATGAATGCAGCTTGGGGAACTATGCTATCTAGAGACCAAGTAATATTAAATTTAACAGAAACACATAAAACAGTTAAAAATATAAAAGAAAGAAAAGCATTTACTGTAAGCATTGCAGATAGTGAACATGTTGCAGAAGCTGATTACTTTGGAATGGTATCAGGAAATAATACACCAAATAAATTTGAAAATAGTGGATTATCAGCAACAAAGTCAGACAAGGTAGATGCACCAATCATAAATGAATTTCCAATTTGTTTTGAATGTGAGTTTATTGAATATCAAAATGACGAATATGGAGCAGGAGTTATTGGAAAAGTTGTTAATGTTACTGCAGATGAAAAAGTAATGAATGAAGATAAGATAGATATTTCAAAAGTAAGCGCAATTTCATTTGACCCATACACACACGGATATTACAAAGTTACTGAAAGAGTTGGAGAAGCATTTAAAGATGGATTAAAATTAAAAAAATAATGCAAAGGCAGATTATATCTGCCTTTTTATATAATAGGAAATTCCTATTATATAAAGGCTTCGCCCAATTTAAAGTCTGCAATAATCGCACAAATAAATGGAGAAGGATGTTGAGCATGAAAAGTTTTTATAAAATGATGAAAAAGAAATATAAAGAAACCAAAAAAAGTTCGATTGCAATATATCTTTTTTTAAGAGTTCTAGTCATAATTTGTGCAATTTCAGAATTTTTTAAAGGAAATTATGCAAATACATTATTATGTTTAGTTTCATTAGTATTATTTACTATACCAACACTTATAAAAGAAAAATTTAAAATCGAACTGCCAAATGCATTAGAAGCAATTGTATATCTTTTTATTTTTTCGGCTGAAATATTAGGAGAAATAAACAATTTCTATAAAGTTATACCATATTGGGACACAATGCTTCACACACTAAATGGATTCTTATGTGCAGGAGTTGGATTTGCATTAATTGATTTATTAAATCAAAATAGTAAATATATAAAATTAAGCCCACTATATGTTGCATTAGTCGCATTTTGTTTTTCAATGACAGTAGGAGTTTGCTGGGAATTTCTTGAGTATCATGCAGATATATTTTTAAAAACAGATATGCAAAAAGATAGAATTGTAAGTTCTATATCTTCTGTAGAATTAAATGAAAATAAAGAAAATGTTCCTGTTATAGTAAAAGATATAGCATCAACAGAAATTAAAACTAAGAATGGAGACACTATAATTATAGAAAATGGTTACTTAGATATTGGACTAATAGACACAATGAAAGATTTACTAGTAAATTTAATAGGAGCCATAGTATTTTGTACTTTAGGAGGAATATATGTAAAAAACAGGGATCAAAACCATTTTGTTAGTAACTTTATACCTAAGAAAATAGAATAATGAAAATTATAATAAAGGAGAAAAAGAAAAATGAAGAAAAAAATAATAATCATTACAGTTATAATTTTATTAATTGCAGCCATAATTGGTGGACTTTTTGTTGCAAAAAATTTATTATCGGGAAAAACTGAAGAGAAGAAAACTACTGGTGTTGAATGGGGAGACTTATATTATGACTTTTTTAAGGACCAATATAACGATGAAGAATTAAAAAATAAAAAATTACAATTTATTCAATTAGATGAAAATCAAAAACCAGCAATGTTATTTAGTTATGAAGATGCTAAAAATAAAATTTTAAAAATATTAGTTATTGATTCAGAAAACAAAGTAAAAACAAAATCTTTTGAAACAGAAAAAGATAATGAGCTTGATGTAAAAATGCTATATAATGTCAAAGAAGAAAAATACAATTGGTATGAACATGAAAAAAAGGCTGATGAAAGTGAAGTATTTACTAGATTAGATTCAAAAGATATTGAAGAAGAAAAAGAGATTACAGAAGATAAAATATTTGAATTTACAAAAGAGGAAATGACAGAAAAAGAAGAAACACAAGGAGAGTTGCCATCAATATCTAAATTTAATGAAACATTTATCGATACTGAGAAAACGGCTGATAATCAAACAGAAGTTGAAAATATGGATAAAGATGAACTAGTAGAAAAACTAAAAGAGGCAATAGAAAAATATAAAGACAATAGTGAATTAGTTGAAGAACTAAAAGATAAAATTGAGGAAAAATTAAAAGAACTAGAAACTAAAAAGGAAGAAATAGAAAAAGAAAAAGCAAAAATAGAAGAGAAAAAAGCAGCATTAGAACAATATTTAGGAAAAGACATAAACAAAACTGGAAGTGAACTATCTCTAAAAAATGCTGGAGCTTCTGCTGGCACAGAATATAGTAATGAAGAAGTAATAATGTCTTCAGATTTTGGAAAAGATTCAATAAACTATATCCTTTTACAAAAAGGAGAAACATATACATTATATGGTGTAAAAATAGGTATGAGCTTTTCAGAAGCTAATAAAGCTTTAGAAAGCAATGGATATATGGCAGATCACTCAGGAAACAATAATAGTTATTATTACATTGATAGTAATGGAAGCAGTAATATTACACTTATATGTGATAGCAGTGATAATGTAAAATCTATATCAGTAACAAAATTTTAAAATACTAATATTTTAATTAAAAAAGGAGAAATAAATATGTGCACAGCAATAACATATAAAACAAAAGACCATTATTTTGGAAGAAATTTAGACTTAGAATATTCATACAAAGAAACAGTAACAATAACACCAAGAAATTATAAATTCAAATTTAGAAATGGAAAGGAAATAAATGAACATTATGCAATAATTGGAATGGCATATGTTGCAAACGATTATCCACTTTATTATGATGCAACTAATGAAAAAGGGTTAAGTATGGCTGGATTAAACTTCCCAGATAATGCAGATTATAAAGAAATAAATCCTGAAAAAGACAATATTGCTCCATTTGAATTTATACCATGGATATTAACACAATGTGAAAATATTGATGAAGCCAAAAATTTACTTAACAAAATAAACATCGCTCAAATTGATTTTAGTGAAAGTCTTCCAGCATCACCATTACATTGGATTATTGCGGATAAAGACAGAACAATTACAGTAGAGAGCGTTAAAGATGGATTAAAAATATATGATAATCCAGTTGGAGTTTTAACAAACAATCCAACTTTTGATATTCAAATGTTTAATTTAAATAACTATATTGGATTATCAATAGAGCAGCCTGAAAATAATTTCTCAAAGAAATTAGATTTAAACTTATACAGTCGTGGAATGGGAGGACTAGGACTTCCTGGGGATTTGTCTTCTGCATCAAGATTTGCAAAAGCTACATTTACAAAAATGAATTCTTTATCAGGAGATTCAGAATCTGAAAGTATTAGTCAATTTTTCCATATACTTGGTTCTGTTGAACAACAAAGAGGTTGTGTTCATATGGGAGAAGACAAATATGAAATAACAATATATAGTTCATGTTGCAATGTTGATAAAGGAATATATTATTATACAACTTATGAAAACAGCCAAATTACAGGAATTGATATGAATAAAGAAAATTTAGATGGAGAAAAAATTGTTAGTTATGATCTAATAAAAGGTCAACAAATTCATATGCAAAATTAAAAATTATAAAATACAAGTAAGGGAGTATATATCAAAATAAACAAATTTTGAGGTATACCCCCTTATTTACAATATACCCTATAGGGTATATAATAACAATGGTGATGATAAAAATGAATAAAGATTGTTGTGGGAAGAAAACTACAAAAAGAAGTGACGACGAAAAAAAACTTATCAATAACAGATTAAATAGAATAGAAGGACAAATTAGAGGTATAAAGAAAATGATAGATGAAGATGCTTATTGTAATGATGTACTTATTCAGTTATCAGCAATTGAGAATTCAATAAAAAGTCTATCAAACCATGTCCTAGAAAATCACTTATATAGTTGTGTTTCAACAGATTTAGAAAATGGAAAAATTGAAACACTAGATGAAATAGTAAGTCTATTTAAAAGATTTAATAAAAATTAATAGATTAAAGAAAGGAAGTTTTTAAGATGAGTGAAAAAGTTATTAATGTAAAAGGAATGATGTGTAATGGGTGCGAAAACAGAATTAAAAACGCACTTGGAAGTATGGAAGGAGTAAAAGAAGTTACAGCAGATCATAATACTGGAAAAGTAACAGTAAAATATGAAGATAATATAGAAATAAATGCATTAGAAGAAAAAATTGAAGATATAGGATTTGAAGTTGTAAAGGAAGATTAAAATGAAAAAGATTATTTTATCAATTGATGGAATGACTTGCAGTGCATGCTCTAATGGTTTAGAAAAATACTTAAATAAACAAAAAGGAATTTCCAAAGCATCTGTTAATTTAGTAATGGCAAATGCAACGATAGAATATGATGAAAAACAACTAAAAAAAGATGATCTAGATAGATTTGTAAAAGAAGCGGGATTTAAAAGTTTAGGCGAATTTAAAGAAATAAAAATTGAAAGCAAAAATAAAAAAGAAAAAATTAAATTTATTATATTTACGTTTTTAGCAATATTGCTAATGTATATATCAATGGGACATATGATAAATTTGCCAACAATTCCATTCTTAGATCCACATACATCTACAAATAATTATATGATTTCATTATTAGTATTAACAATTTTATTTTTGATTTATGGATTCGACATTTTAAAAAATGGATATAAAAATCTAGTTCATAGAACGCCTAATATGGATACTTTGGTAGGAATTGGAGTATTATCAAGTTTCCTTTATAGTGTATATAATATGTATCTCGTTTTTAAAGGATATCACCATAATGTAATGAATTTATATCTTGAATCTGCAGCAATAGTAATTTACTTTATAAAATTAGGAAGATATATAGATGGAATAAGTAAAGACAAAACAAAAGAAGCAATTCAAAAATTAGTAAAAATTACTCCAAATACAGCAGTTATAAAAGTTGATGGTAAAGAGAAAGAAGTAACACTTGATGAAATTCAAAAAGGTGATACAGTAATTTCAAAACCAGGAGAAAAAATTGCAGTTGATGGTGAGATAATTTCTGGAAAAGCACATTTAGATGAATCTTTCATTACAGGAGAAAGTAAACCAGCTTCTAAAGAAAAAGGAGATAAAGTTATTGCAGGAAGTTTAAATTATGATGGATATGTTGAGTATAAAGCTGAACGAATAGGAAGAGAATCAACAGTATCAGAAATTGTAAGACTAGTTGTTGAAGCAAGTAATACAAAAATTCCTATTGCAAAAATTGCAGATAAAGTATCTGGAATTTTTGTACCAGCAGTAATTTTAATAGCAATAATTACTTTCTGCGTATATTTAGCATTAGGTCAAGATTTTGGAACAGCAATAACAACATTTGTTACAGTATTAGTAGTTGCTTGCCCATGTAGTTTAGGATTAGCAACACCACTTGCAATAGTTGTAAGTGAAGGCTTATGTGCTTCTAATGGAATATTAATTAAGAAAAGTGAGATATTAGAAAATGCACCAAAAGTAAATACAGTAATTTTTGATAAAACTGGAACACTAACATATGGAAAACTAAAAATTGCTGAAATAATAAATTATAGTGATATGAAAAAAAATAAATTACTTCAAATAGCTGGAAGCTTAGAAAATAAATCAACACATCCAATTGCAAAAGCATTTACTGATTATCTAGAAGAAAATAAAATAAAAATGCTTGATGTTGAAAATTTTGAAAATGTTGCAGGTTTTGGAATAACAGGAAAAATAGAAGACGAAGAAATTTTAATTGGAAATGCAAAAATTTTAGATAAATACAAAATAGAAAATACACACTCAGATGATGAGAAAAAATTAGCTCAAAATGGAAATAGTATAGTTTATGTTATTAAAGACAAAAAAATTCAAGGAATAATTGGAGTAAATGACATTGTTAGAGAAGAAGCCAAAGAGGTTGTTAAGATTTTAAATAGCAAAAATATTGATACAGTTATGCTTACTGGAGACAACGAATCAACTGCTGAAAAAATAGCAAAAGAAATAGGAATAACAAATGTAATCTCAAATGTATTACCATCTGAAAAAGCTAATATGGTAAAAGAACTAAAAAAACAAAACAAAATTGTTATGATGTGTGGTGATGGAATAAATGATAGTCCTGCTTTGGCAAGTGCAGATATTGGTGTAAGTGTGAATAGTGGAACAGATATAGCAATGGATTCCTCAGAGGTTATTTTAACTAAAAATAGTTTAACAAGCATAATAAACTTAATAAATATAGGTAAAAAAACGATTAGAAATATAAAACAAAATTTATTTTGGGCATTTTTCTATAATTGCTTAATGATACCTATAGCAATAGGAGTATTAAAACCATTCAATATATCAATTACACCAATGATTGCAAGCTTAGCTATGGTATTAAGCAGTATAACAGTAATCTTAAATGCATTAAGACTAAAAACAATAAAAAATATTTAGCCAAAAAACAAGTGAATACACGTAGTTCACTTGTTTTTTAGTATTTATATGGTGTATAATAAACAACTGTAAAGAAAAAATCCTTAAAAGGAGAAATATATGTTAAATCAATTTTCTAGAACAGAATTACTAATAGGAAAAGAAGCAGTAGAAAAATTAAATAACGCAAAGGTAGCTGTATTTGGAATCGGAGGAGTAGGTTCTTTTGTAGTTGAAGGACTAGCAAGAGCCGGAGTGGGAAACTTCATTATTGTAGACGATGATAAAGTTTGCTTAACTAATTTAAATAGACAAATATTTGCAACACATAAAACTATTGGAAAAAATAAAGTAGATGTGGCAAAAGAGAGAATACTAGATATAAATCCTAAAGCAACAGTTGAAACATATCAAGAATTTTTTATGCCAGAAAGCAAGGAATTTATAGATGAAACAGTTAATTATGTTGTGGATTGTGTGGATACAGTAACAGCAAAAATCGAATTAGTTGTGAGAACAAATAAACTTAATATTCCAATAATTTCATGTATGGGAACAGGAAACAAATTAGATCCAACGAAATTTGAAGTTACTGATATTTATAAAACTAGTGTATGTCCACTTGCTAAAGTAATGAGAAAAGAATTAAGAGAACGAGGAATAAAAAAATTAAAGGTTTTATATTCTAAAGAAGAACCAATAAAAATTGATGAGACATCAGAAAGTAGCTGCAAAAATGGATGCATATGCCCACCTGAAACTAAAAGAAAATGTACTATAAGAAATCAAGTTCCAGGTAGTATATCATTTGTACCATCTGTTGCAGGTTTGATTATAGCTGGAGAAGTAATTAAAGATATAATTGGAAAGTAGGAAAAGACTTGGAAAAATATAAAGAAATTGAAAGAAGTATAATTACATATTATAGAAAAAATATTTGGCAAAAGTTTGTTAAGGCAATTACAGAATATGACATGATTCATGATGGCGATAAAATTGCTGTTTGCATTTCTGGAGGAAAAGATTCATTTCTAATGGCAAAATGTTTTCAAGAATTATTAAGTCATGGCAAAAAGAATTTTGATGTTGTTTTCTTAACAATGAATCCAGGATATAGTGAAGCAAATAAACAAAAAATTATATCAAATGCAAAACTTTTAAATATCCCAATAGAAATGTTTGAAACTAGAATTTTTGAAGCAGTACAAAATATAGAAGATCATCCTTGTTATATTTGTGCAAGAATGAGAAGAGGATATTTATATGAAAAAGCAAAAGAATTAGGCTGCAACAAAATTGCTCTAGGACACCATTTTGATGATGTTATAGAAACAATTTTAATGGGAATGTTTTATGGTGCACAAGTTCAAACAATGATGCCAAAAGTAATAAGCACTTCTCATCCAGGTATGGAATTAATAAGACCTTTATATTGTGTAAAAGAAGAAAGCATAATAGCTTGGAAAGAAAGATTTGAATTAGATTTTTTACAATGTGCATGCAAATTTACAGAAAATTATACTAAAAATCATAATGAAAATGGAGAGTCTAAAAGGCAAGAAGTAAAACAATTAATTAGAGAATTAAAACAGGTATATGATAGAGTAGATATAAATATTTTCAGAAGCGTTGAAAATGTAAATTTAGATACGATCATTTCGTACAGGAGTCAAAGAAGCGGAACTAGTACACATTTCTTAGACTATTATGATGAAGAACTAAAGAAAGTTAAAAAAATGAACAAAGAAAATTAGAAGTTGCACAAAAACGTAGATTTTTATCTACGTTTTTTTATATAATAGGAAATTGCTCTGCATTTCCTATTATATAAAGGCTTCGCCCAAATTGCACACAAATTTTTTAACAAAAATTTGGCGCTTAGAACAAATATGCGGACAATTCATGATATTTTTTTCTTTTGCAGATTATATATTGTCCGCTTTGTTCTCTTATAGGAAAGTTCTTCGAATTTCCTATAAGATAAAGGCTTCGCCAGATTTGCACACAAATTTTTAAACCGAAATTTGGCACACAGAACAAAGACGCGGACTTGGCAATAAATTTATATAGTATGACATATAAAAATGTCCGATTTTGTTCTTATATAAAGGCTTCGCTCAATTTTAAATCATCAATTTTTGTTCATATCAAAATCAAGAGATTTAGCTGCTAAATGATAGATTAGATTAGCAATATGTTCTGGGGATTCTTTTACGCCATCATTAATCCATTTTTTTATTATTTCAATACTACCAGAAATGAAATATATAAAAATGTAATCTGCATCAGAAACAGGTACAACATTTAATGTTTTAATTTTATCTTCGAAAAATGTAATAGGAGATTTCATAATATTTTGAGAAAATTCTTCAGAAATATGATTATTGAATAATAATTTATACACTTTTGTGTTTTCTTTTACATTTGATAAAAGTTTGCATAAAGGTTTAGTAATAGCATCTTGATTATTTTCATTCATACTTTTTAGACATTCTTCATTTGCTAATATTAATTCATGTTCAATATCAACAAAAACATCATAAACATTTTCATAATATTTATAAAACGTAGAGCGGTTTAATTCTGCTTTTTGGCATAACTCAGTTACTGTAATATCATACAAAGATTTTTTTTCTAAAAGATCAATCATTGCCTCTTTAAAAAGTTTTTTAGTTAGTTTAGTTCTTTGATTTTCCATAAATTTTGCCTCCAATAGTAATAACAACTTTAAAATAATTTGTTTTAATATCAACACTTTTTAATAAAAGTGTCACAAAAACAACATTTTAACATAAACTGTGTGTTGCAAAAACAACATGATGTATATAAAATATATTATACGCGATATAAAAACAAAAGTAAAGAGGAGGATAATACTTGAAGAGAATAGCAGATTTTATAGTAGAAAAAAGAAACATAATTTTTATAATTACTTTATTATTACTAATATTAAGTATCATTGGAATGACAAAAGTAAATGTAAATTATGATATGAGTTCATATTTACCAGATGATTCAAAAGTAAAAGCTGGAATGCATTTAATGTCTGATGAATTTGGAGATATGTCAACAATAACAGTTATGTTTGATAATTTAAGTCCAGAAGAACAGTTAAGCAAAAAAGATGAATTATCACAAATTATTCATGTAAAGAATGTTACATATGACCAAAATGATGAAAATTCTCAAAAAGATAATCATTCAAAATATTCATTAATAATTTCAGCAGATACATATTCAGATGAAGCTAGAGATACATTAAATGCAATTAGAGAAAAGTATGGAGATTCAGCAAATATAAGTGGACCAGTTGTAGATAATGATTTAATGATAACAACTCTTATGCAGGAAATTCCAATAATTATTGTAATAGCAGTTTTCTTTATATTTGTAATTTTATTTATTCTTTGTGATACATGGGTTGAGCCATTCTTATTTATGACATGTATAGGTGTTGCTGTCTTATTAAACATGGGAACAAATGCATTTTTCGATTCAGTTTCTTTTATGACATTTGCAATAGCAGCACTTTTACAAATGGGGCTTTCGATGGATTATTCTATAATGCTAATGAACAGATTTAACCAAGAAAAAGCCAAAGCAAAAGATGCAGCCCAAGCAATGAAGACAGCATTAGGGAATTCTTTTGGAGCAATTCTAGGAAGTTCTGTAACAACAATAGTTGGTTTATTAGCATTGATTTTTATGAGCTTTAAAATTGGTGCAGATATGGGAATTGTACTTGCAAAAGGAGTATTTATTAGTTTACTTTGCATATTTACAATTCTTCCTGGATTGGTAGTAAAATTTGATAATCTAATGCAAAGAACAAGAAAAAAATCTTTAAATGTTAATACAGATCCAATAATGAAATTTGTTGGAAAAGCAAGATTCATAATTGTTCCAATTGCTGTAATTGTAGTAGGTGCATCAATTTTTTATAAAAATAATTTAGATATTATTTATGTTAAAAATTTTGATAATAAACAGCAAGAATACATTGACAGTGTATATGGAATGGATAACCAAATAATTTTTGTATATAAATCAGATGAAAAGAAAGAAAACATAAATTCATTAATTGAATGGTTAGAAGAACAAAAACAAGTTAATTCAGTAACTGCATATACGAACACAATTGAAAAACAATATAATTATAAAGAAATTGCAGATGAAATTGATGTAGAAAAAGAAAAAGTAAAATTAATTTATCAATTATATAGAGATAAAGATAATACAGCAGCATATGAAAAAATTACATTATATGATTTAATAGCATTCTTAGACAATAATATAATTTCAGATCCTGCATATACAGAACTTGTGAGTCAAGAAGACAAAGATAAAATATTAGATGCTAGAAAAGAATTAGAAGATGGAAAAATAAAAATTGCAGATGCTGAAAAAGAAATATCTAATGGAGAAAAAGAAATAAAAACAAATGAAAAAAAGATTGCTGATAGCGAGAAGCAACTTGCTTCAGCTAAAAAACAGTTAGATAGTGCTAAAAGTGAAATAGAGTCAAATGAAAAGAAAATTACTGAAAGTGAAGAACAAATAGCAGAAAGTGAAGAAAAACTAGAAAAATCAAAACAAGAAATTGAAAAGGCAGAAAAAGAATTAAATTCACAACTTGAAAGTTATGGAAAAGCAGGAGCTACAAAAGATGATCTTGTACAACTAGAGGAAACGCTTAGAAGTATGGGATTAACTGATGATAGTGAATACATACAATTGTTAGAAAAAGCAATTTCTGCAATGGATCAAATTGAAACAGGAAAACAGCAAATTACTGCAGGAGAAAAACAATTAAAAACAGCAAAAAAACAACTAGAAGATGGAAAACAACAATTAGAAAAAGGAAAGAATGATTATAGTGCAGGATTAAAAGAATATGAAGATGGAAAGAAACAACTAGAAAAGGGTAAAAAAGAACTAGATGCAGGAAAGAAAGAACTTGAAGATGGCAAAAAAGAATTAAATGAAAATAAAAGATTATATGAAGTTCCAATGAATGCAGAAGAATTGTCAAAAGAAATGGAAATGAGTGTATCAGAAGTTAATGATATATTAAAAATTAAAAGAATTTTTGGAATCGATGTTGAACAAGATACACATAAAGTAGAAGAAGTTTTAGACTTTGTATATGATGACATTCTTACAAATGAAACATTTAGCCAGTCTATAACAAATGATGTTAAAAATAAATTAGATGATGGAAAGCAGAAAATCGAAGACAGTAAGTCATTAATGGTTTCAGATAATTATAAAAGAATGATAATTTCATTGAATTTGCCAACAGAAACAGATGAAACATTTGAATTCATAAAAACAGTTTATGACAAAATAGATCAAACGATAGAAGGAGAAAATTACTTATTAGGTGATACAACAATGGCATATGAAATGAATGAAGGATTTGTTGGTGAACTTAACTTTGTTACAGCTCTTACAATAATTGCAATATTAGTTGTTGTTTTATTTACATTACATTCTTTACCTAGTTCAGTAATGCTAGTTGCAATAATCCAAGGAGCAGTTTATATTACAACAGCAATTTGTGTACTTCAAGGAAAATCAGTAAATTATGTAGCATTAATACTTGTTCAATGTATTTTAATGGGAGCAACAATAGATTATGGAATTTTATTTGATTGCAATTATAAAGAACAAAGAAAAGATAAAAATAAATTTGAAGCATTGCGTATTGCAATGAAGAACTCAATAAAAACAATACTAACTTCATCATTAATTTTATTTAATTGCTGTGCAACTGTTGGAATACTTATGACACAAAAAATAATTTCTCAAACTTGTACAATCATAGCATATGGAACTGTATGTGCAGCATTAATGGTAATATTTGTTTTACCAGCTCTTACTTTAATGCTAGATAAAATTATTGTAAGAAAAAAATAATTTTTAAAACTTCATAAATAATTAATTATGTTATAATTAAAAGGGAGGATAAAATATGAAAAAATTAATATTAATAATTATAGGTATACTTTTAATTATAGCTCTTATATTTGGAATTAGTATTTGTATAAAAAATAATAATAGTAATTCTGAAAAACAAGATGAAGTACAAAATGAAGCACAATCAGAAGAAAATAACGAAATAAAAATTATTTTTACCAGAAGAAAAGATTTAGAAGTAACTGAAATCTATGATACTGGTGAATATAAAATATGTACTTTCGGAGGAAATGTTCAAGTAGTTGTAAATGGTGAAACATATGATTTAAAAGATGCATTAGAAGAAAAAATAATAACAGGAAATGATATTATAGATCAAGGAAAAAATGATGTTAAAAACAATGATTGTGACTATATATCTTATAAAGATGGCGGAACTGTAGAATATTTATATGATAATTATACAATTTTAAAATTAAATATTATGGACGGTGAAAATGATTTAGTAATTGGAATGAAAGACTCAATTATGGATTCATATTTAACTGTAATACATTCAGAAAACTAAAACCAAAAAAGATAATCTTATTTTTGAAGTGAACTATTTGGGATTTACTTCATTTATAAGGTTATTTTTTTGTGCTTTAAAATTAATATTATATTGACAACTGTTATAAACTGTTATATACTGTTATACGCAAGGAGAGAAAAATGAATTTAATAATAAGTAACAATAGCGAAACACCAATATATGAACAAATAAAAAATAAGATGAAAAACGCGATAAACACTAATGAATTGAAAGAGACAGAAGCGCTTCCTTCTGTGAGAAAACTTGCTAAAGACCTAAGAATAAGTGTATTAACTGTAAAAAAAGCATATGATGAACTTGAACAAGAAGGTTATATAAAAACTGTTCAGGGAAAAGGAAGTTTTGTTATTCCAAGAAACAAAGAATTAGTAAAAGAGGAACAAATTAAAATTATTGAAGAACATATAGATAAAATTATAAAGATTGCAAAAATAACTGATATTAGTAAAGAAGAAATTATTGATTTGTTCAATTATTTATATGAGGAGGAATAAGATGGAAAACATTTTAGAAATTAAAAACTTATCTAAAAAATATGATGGTTTTGAATTAGAAAATATAAATTTAGAACTTCCTAAAGGAATGATAATGGGATTAGTTGGTGAAAATGGAGCTGGAAAAACTACAACCATAAGAAGTATTTTAAATATGACAAATGTTGATAGTGGAGAAATTAAAATTTTTGGACTTGATGCAAAAAAACATGAAAAAGAAGTAAAAGAAGATATAGGAATTGTTCTAGATGATAGTTTTCTTTCAGAATATTTAACTCCTAAAGATATAAATAAGATAATGAAAAAAATGTATAAAAATTGGGATGAAAAAATCTATTTTAATTACATTAAAGAATTTGATTTACCAGAAAATAAAATATCTAAAGGATTTTCAAATGGTATGAAAATGAAGCTAAAAATTGCAGTTGCACTTTCTCATCATCCAAAACTTTTAATATTAGATGAACCAACAGCAGGACTTGATCCAGTTGCAAGAAATGATTTATTAGATATCTTTCAAGATTTTATCGAAGACGAGGAACATGGAATATTAGTTTCAAGTCATATAACTTCCGATTTGGAACACATTGCGGACTATATTACTTTTATAAATAAAGGAAAAATAATATTTAGTAAAGATAAAAATGAACTTATAGATAATTATGGAATAGTAAAATGTACAGAAGATGAATTTAAGAAAATAGATAAAGATGACTATTTGATGATGAAAAAAAGAAAATATGAATATGATGTTTTGATTGAAGATAAATCAGAATTCAAGAAAAAGTATGATATTGACGTGATAGATAATGCTAATATTGAGGACATAATGGTAATGTATATAAAAGGGGGAAAATAGATGAAAATAATTCAAGGATTGATGATAAAAGACTTTTTAAATGTCAAAAATTATATGAAAATTTTTATATTAACTTTATTGATTTTTGTATTTTTCAATACTCAATTTTTAACAATATTTTTTCCACTTTGCTTTGGAATGGTTGCAATTAGCAGCTTTAATTATGATGATTTAACAAAAGCAAATAGATTCATTTTGACATTACCAGTAAGCAAAAAGGAAATGATTAGAGCTAGATACATATACATATTTATGATGACACTTGTAGGAGCTATACTAGGATTTGCATTAACTAGTTTAATTCAAATTGTAAAACAAGATTCTACTTTTAATATAATGCAAAATTTATATACATCAGCAGGAGCTTTTATAGGAATGATGTTGTTGCAATCTTTTGAAATTCCAGTTATGTATAAATATGGAGCAGAAAAGGGAAGAATTTTTCAAAGTATTGGAATTATTTTAATAATGCTAACAATTTCTGGAATTGCTACATTCTTAATTAAAATATTAAATATTTCTTTAGTTACATTTTTAGAAATTTTAGAAAACTATTTAGTTTATATAGCACTTATAATTACTGCAATTTTATATCTTGTTTCATATAAATTATCTATAAAAATTTATAAAAAAATTGAAGTGTAAAATAGTAGATAAATCTATAATTATATGTTAAAATATTTACATAATTATAGAGAGGTATAAGATATGAATATTAAAATTTTACAATTAATTGATGGAGCAAAAAAAGCTACAGGGCTAGCAGTTATAATTGATGTTTTCAGAGCATTTACTGTTGAACCTTATATTATAAATAATAGAGCAAAAAAATTAATTCCAGTAGGAGATATGCAAATTGCATATGATTATAAGGAACAGAATGATGATTGCATATTAATTGGAGAAAGAAGAGGAATAAAATTACCTGGATTTGATTATGGAAATTCACCATCACAAATAGAGAATATTGATTTTTCTGGAAAAACTGTTATACACACAACTAGCTCTGGAACACAAGGAATTGCTAATGCAATAAATGCTGAAGATATAATAACAGGAAGCTTTGTAAATGCAAAAGCAATAGTAAAATATATAAAACAAAAAGGCTATGAAGATGTATCACTTGTATGTATGGGAAATGGAGGAATAACAGATTCAGATGAAGATACATTATGTGCAAAATATATAAAAGACTTGTTAGAAGGGAAAGAAGTAGCAATAGGACAAGAATTAGAGAAACTAAAAACTACTGCAGCAACGAGATTTTTTGATGAAAAACTTCAAGATATATTCCCAGAAAGAGATTTCTATTTGTGTACAGAAATTAATAAATTTAATTTCGTTTTAAAAGTAAAAAAAGATGAAAATGGAATGAATTATATTAAAAAGATAGAAGTATCATAGAATAAGGTTAAAAAAAAATGTAGACACAAAATGTGTTTACATTTTTTTGTTTATATTATAGGAAAGTTCTCCGAATTTCCTATAATATAAAGGCTTCGCTAAATTTGCACACAAATTTTTTAACAAAAATTTGGTGCTTAGAACAAATATGCGGACAATTCAAGATATTTTTTTCTTTTGCAGATTATATATTGTCCGCTTTGTTCTTATGAAATAAAATTTCTAAATAAATTTTACAGGTGAAATAATTGAAAATATAAAATATTAAAACTAAGTAAATGTTGAAATATGTTAAATTTTAGTATATTATTTATACATTAAAAATAATTTACAACTGACAAAAATGGAGAATACAATGGAATATTTTTGGTACATAATAGCTTCTATAGGAGCAGGAGTGGGAACAGGACTTGCAGGACTTTCAACTGCAACAGTTATAGTTCCAATACTAATTGTTTTATGCCCATCTTTTGGTATAGAAGGTGGAGTTTATCAAGCAACAGCAATTGCATTAGCATCAGATGTTTTGGGATCTGCATTAACTGCATATATTTATGCTAAAAATAAAAATATAGATTTAAAAAGAGGATCAATTGTCCTGGTATGCGTAATAATTATGAGTATAATAGGAAGCATAATAGCAGCCTTAGCAGGAAATATTGTACTAGGAACAACAACATTATTTCTTACATTACTTGTGGGAATAAGATTTTTAGTAAAACCAGATTCAACAGATCGAGATGTATATAAAGTTGGAGCAAAATTTTCAAAACTTGACATTATTGGATCACTATTTTTTGGAATAGCAATAGGATTTGGAATTGGATTTATAGGATCTGGTGGCGGAATGACAATGCTTTTAGTATTTACAATTCTTTTAAAAATGGAAAGAAAAAAAGCTGTTGGAACAAGTACCTTTATAATGACATTTACAGCATTTATTGCAGCAGTTAGTCACATAATTATAAATCCATCAATAATTTTGGAAAAATGGAATGTATTATTGACTTGTATTATAACTACAACAATTGCTTCTGCATTATCTGCAAAATTTGCAAATAAAGTAAGTGATAAAATAGTTGGGCTTACAACTGGTGCAGTACTAACATCATTAGGAATTTTCTTGTTATTTTTACATTACAAAATGTATATTTAAAATAATCAAATAAAGAGGAAAAAATGGAATTAATCAAAGTTGGAGAAAAAACATATTATATCAAAAATCCTACCAATATAGGAATTTATAAAGTAGATGAAGAAAATGTATATTTAATTGATTCTGGAAATGATAAAGATGCTGGAAAGAAAATATTAAAAATAATTGATGAGCAAGGATGGAAAGTAAAAGGAATAATTACAACACATGCAAATGCTGATCATATCGGTGGAAACAAAGTTATACAAGATAGAACAAATTGTGTAATATTAGCTAACAATATAGAAAAATCAATTACAGAAAATCCAATTTTGGAACCAGCTTTTTTATATGGCGGTTATCCTTTTAAAGATATAAGAAATAAATTTTTACTTGCAAAAGAATCAAAAGCAATTGAAATAGAAAACAATTTACCAGAAGGATTAGAATATATAAATATTAAAGGTCATTTCTTTGACATGATTGGAATAAAAACAAGTGATGATGTATATTTCTTAGCAGATTCATTATTTAGTGAAGAAACAATTACAAAATATCATTTATTTTTTATATATGATGTTAGAGAATATTTAAAAACACTAGATTACTTAGAAACATTGGATGGAAAATTATATATTGCCTCACATTGCGAGGCAACAAATGATATTTCAAATTTAATAAAATTGAACAGAAGTAAAATAGAAGAAATATCAAACAAAATATTAGAAGTATGTGAAGATGAAAAAACATTTGAAGAAATACTGAAAGAAATTTTTGAAATATATAATTTAACAATGAATGCAAACCAATATGTACTTATAGGAAGTACAATTAGATCTTATTTATCTTATTTAAATGAAGAAGATAAACTAATGTATGAATTTAAAGATAATAAAATGGTGTGGAAACAAAAATAAACTATGGAGTAATATATGCGAAATATAAAACTAATAATTGAATATGATGGCAAAGGATTTAATGGATGGCAAAAACAGCCTAATAAATTAAATATACAAGGTGAAATTGAAAAAGCGATAGAAGAAATTACAGGAGAAAAAGTTGATTTAATAGCATCTGGAAGAACTGATGCAGGAGTCCATAGTTTAGGTCAAACAGCAAATTTTAAAACAGAATCTAAAATTGAAACAGAGAAATTTGCAAAAGCAATAAATTCTAAATTAAAGAAAAGTATCATAATAAAATCAGCAGAAGAAGTAGATGAAAAATTTCATAGTAGATATTCAGTAAAATCTAAAACATATAGATATGTTATAAACAATTCTGAAAATGGAAGTGCAATATACAGAGGATTAGAATACCATATTTCAAATAAATTAGATTATAAAAAAATGGAAAAGGCAATAAAATTTTTTGAAGGAGAACATGATTTTAAAGCATTTAAAGCTAGTGGAACAAGTAGCAAAAGTAGTGTAAGAAAAATTTTAAATGGAAGTGTAAAAAAAGAAGGAGAAAGAATAATAATAGAAGTAACAGGAACAGGATTTTTATATAACATGGTAAGAATAATTTCCGGAACATTAGTTGATGTTGGACTTGGAAAAATAGAACCTGAAGAAATTCCTCAAATAATAGAATCTAAAGATAGAAAAAAAGCAGGAAAAACATTACCAGCACATGGGTTATTTTTAGTTAAAGTAGAATATTAAATCACATTTTAATGCGATAAGAATATTATATATAAAAACATTTAAAGGAGAGTTACATGACTGATATTTTACTTTTATTCTTCGCATTACCAGTAGCAATAACAATTCTTTCAATAATTGGTGAAACTTTAATACATAGTCCAATAAAAATTGCAGGAATAACATTTTCAATATTATTAATTATAACTTTTTCTATAGCAGATGAAACATATCTAATTTATACAATTTTGTATACAATTCTTTCATATGCAGCAGCATGGTTAACTGCTCAATGGATAAAAAATCAGAACGAAGATAATTGCCTAAATCAATTAATACAAACAACAAATGCAGAAAATTTGATAAATACGCAAAATACATCAACTAATCAATTAAATAATATTACAAATAATACAAACTGTAATTGTAGAAGAAGGTTTTAAATTTATAATATAAAATACTAGGAGAATAACATGAGATTAGATAAATTTTTAAAAATAAGCAGAATAATAAAAAGAAGAAGCGTTGCAAATGAAGTAGCAGACAATGGAAGGGTTAGCGTGAATGGAAAAATAGCAAAAGCAAGTTATGAAGTAAAAGTTGGAGATATTTTAGAAATACAATTTGGAGATAAAATTTCTAAATTTCAAATTTTATCAATACCAAAAGTAGAAGGAAAAAACATATCAGAAATAATAAAATTACTTTAAAAAAGGCAATCTTTTAGATTGCTTTTTTCATCTAATAGGAAAATTCTCCGAATTTCCTATTAGATAAAGGCTTCGCCAAATTTGCACACAAATTTTTTAACAAAAATTTGGCACACAGAACAAAGACGCGGACTTTGCAATAAATTTATATAGTATGACATATAAAAATGTCCGCTTTTGTTCTATATAGGAAAGTGCTCCGCATTTCCTATTATATAAAGGCTTCGCCTAATTTGCACACAAATTTTTTAACAAAAATTTGG
>CANQAH010000008.1 GCA_947588885.1 uncultured Clostridia bacterium | reverse complement strand
GATCTGGGTCTGAATCTGTAATGTACTTTGTATATGCTTTCACCGTACTATCACCATCATATAAGTTTGGATACCCTGATGTTATTTTTGACATATCATTCATATTAGATAAATCTACACCATAAAAACATTTTCCATTTTCCATTGTCAAATAGTCATATTGCGTATAAGTTCTCATTGCTGCTTCTAATTGCTCATCTTTATATCCAGCCTCTTCTAATTCTTTTTTTACTTCTTGTTTCATACTATCTGGTATTTTTGATTCCATTACTAAAGAAGTACTTGATGCTAATGAATTTATTTCTATTACAACTGCAAATTTATCTGAAGTTAATTCTATTGGCGTTTTAAATTCAAAAGTATGTATTCCTGCACCAACAGTTTTAGATGAACCATCTACTAATTCAACTTGTTTTAAACTATTTGACGACATTTCAGTTCCATTCGCATTGACTAATACTTTACATGTAGCAGGCTCAAAAAGTACTATTGAAGCTTGTGTCAACACTTCTTTTTTATCAGTCTGTTTCCTTTCAAAAATATTACCTAAATATGCTTTTGAAGACATAACACTAACAGCTAAAGGTAAGTAATATGTACAATATTGGTATAAATTGTCATATGTCACTGCATCATCTGCATCTTCTATTCCAGTAAGCCATGAATATATATTTGCATCTTCATATGAAACATACATAAATCCATCGTCTCCGACTTTTATATATATATATTCTCCTTCTATATAACATCCATCAATTAAATATTTAAGTAATATCTCATCTGTAATCTCTTCAACTGAATCAATTCCTTGTTGTGCAAGGGATTCTTTGTATTTTTCTGTTTCAAGAAGTTGTTTTTTTACATCATCAACTTTACCTACATTTACTTTTTCTCCCCATGAATTTTTAATTATCCATGCACCTGGTTTTTTAGGTACATTTTTAGAATTGAATTTTGAAGTTTCATAATCATCATCCCATCCAACTATAACAACATAGTGATCTATAGGATATTGACTACTTGATGGACAATATATAGCTCCAGTTTTATTATTATAAACTTCACTTGTTCCATCTAAAGATAATGATGCACCATGCACTGCAGCACCAATTCCACCATAATTTTTAATATACTCTTTCATATCTTTCTGTAGTTGCGAAAGATTATCAGCTGTTAAACTTGGAAATTCATAAATATCATTCACTTGAGCTGTTATTTTCTTATTTTTGATACTATTTAAATCTATTAAATCTGGTTTATCATCAAATGGCATCTCATTTTCATTAATAGGTCCGACTCCATTCGTAAAATACGCACTAGACACATAAGCATTTCCACCATCCTCCGAACTTCTAGCTAAAGCTTGTTCATTTTTTTCTCCATTATTAAAATCTCTTGTAACCGCATATCTCATATGTTTTTCAGAAAAGTCATATACAGTAGAAGCATTATTATTGTTACGCTTATTTTTTAAAGCTAAATTAGTTTCCAAAGAAGCAATTGATCCAAAAGTCCAACAAGAACCTGATGCCCCTTGATCTTTAACTTTCATATTTTCAGAAATTACTTCTCTTAAATCATATTTTGTTTGAGCAGCCGCAGCAACGCTTTCAAATCTGAATTTTTTTAATGGATTATTAACTTCAAATTGCACATATGGTATATCATATGGTCGTGGAGGTATTGTATTTTGTTTTTTCTCAGGTGGTAAAACTAACCATTCTTTGTATTCTTCTGAATATTCCTTTATTGACATTTGAATGTCATCTGCAGCAAAAACAGTTAAATTAAAAAATATTATTAAAAAAGTAAAAACAAAAAAAACTACGTTAACCTTTTTCCTCATTTTTTTACCTTCTTCTTCAGTTTCTAATTATTTTTTTCTAAATTAAATGTTGGTATTACTATTTTAGCTAATTTTGAATTTAATCTAATTAAATTGTTAATTGTTATATTTTTTTCTTTTCCAATAACTAATCTATTTTCTTTTAATTCCATCTCTAATTTTTTGTTTTCTTCAGTCAAATTCTGATTCAAAACCTTAAAATATGATCTTTTTTCAAAAATTCCATCAGGAATTAATACTGCCTGTTTCCATTTTTCTGTATTATTTCTTTTTATAACATTCCTGTCTATCATAAAAGCTTTGATCATATCATCTTGCAGGCATAAAAGATTTCCATTTTTTATATCTGCATTTTCAATCATATTTACTAATTCAAATATATTTTTTCTCTCAAAATTTTTATTGTTATATTCTTTTTGAATTATATCAGCTTTTAATTGATGATTTTTATATGCTAATTTTCTATATTTTGCTATTCCTAAAAAAGCTTCAAATATCGAACTTTTAACATTACATGATTCTTTTAAGTAATTTTCATTATCCCATTTGGCAGAATATATTTCTCGATATACTACTTTGTTCATCTGTATTTCTTGTAGCTCTTCTAATCTATTTATTTCTTTTGTAATTTTATATTTTATTGATAAATATTCTTTTGAAAAACTCCTTTTCAGTTCAACAATTTTTCTATCGTATTTACTTCCTTCTTCAATCTTTTGATGTAAAAAATCTCTTAATTTTAAAAAGTAATCTGGAGAAATGTAAAAATCTGATTTAATATCAATATTAAAAATCTTTGCATTACTGTTACACAAACGCACTTTGTTATTCAATTTATTAATTTCTGATATTAAGCAATCAAGCTTATATGAAAAATCAATTAAATAATTTGAATCTTTCATTTTTATCTCCCATAATTTCTTTAGTAATTATAATTCTTCTATTGTATAACCAGATAAATCTGGTTCAGAAACATCATTATCAGTAACAGTGCCAATTTGATACCTATAATATCTTGTCATTGTGACTTCTCCAACTCCCTCGATATTATCATGTCCTTCAAATTTTACAATCATTCCATTTTTTCTATCAAGCCAAATATCAAATCTAGCATTAGCCTCTGTAAGTTCAATTTCAGCACATTTAATTCCATTCATTGTTTCATATTTTATAAACTTATATTCACATTCTTCACTTTTAAGTAACTGTACAGCTGAACATAAAGATTCTTTAAAAATTTGTATATCACTTTCATATTCCTTAAAAGTAAAAGCTATTTTTTCCGTATCATCAATCTGTATTTTTGAATTTATATCATCATTTTCATATGTCAAATAATCATTGTTTTTAGTAATTAATTTGTTATCTTTAAGCTTATAATCAACTATAGATTGTGACGAACCTTGCATAGTTGATTCGGTAACAATTTCACATGAAATATTATTAATACTAGTAACTTTTTCAGCAAGTAATTTTGCATCTTCTCTACTTAGTTCTTTAAAATGTCTATTATAAAAAATCAAAGAAATCCCTACAATTGTAACTATAATTATTATTATCGTTGGAATTGCCAAAATAAATTTCTTTTTCTGTTCCATAATACACTTCCTTTTCTAAAAAAAGTATATATTAAAAATATTGGTTTTTCAATATAATTTTACAAAAAATGCATTACTAATTTTAGGAATTTTTTTATTTTTTATCTTTTTATAAATTTTCTTATTTTTAAGGCAAATCCCCTATATAAATAAGAAATTTTTAAAACTTCGCTATTTGGCAAAGCCTTTATCTAATAGGAAATGCGAAGCACTTTCCTATTAGATAAAAAAGCGAAGGAACTTCCTTCGCTTTTATTAGTAGTAGTGCATAAATATAATTTGGTATTTATCACTTTTTTCTAACATATTTTATTATTCTATTATTTATTATCTAATTATATTTAATTGGGGGCTATACCTTTTAAATTTAATAGACATAAAAGCAAAGGCTAAAATAATAATGATCCTCCTTTCCTCAAAATTGTTAATATTTATATTAACGTATAAAACCATAACATAAATACCAAATTATTTTATTTTTTATTTTTTTGGGGAAGTTTGTATTTTTGGACAAAAATACAATTCTAGAAATAAATACGTTAATTAATATTAACTGATTTGCATTATACTATCACAAGATATGTATTGCAAGCTTTTTTCATCGACAAAAAATGTCAAAAAAATACTCTTGCTAATTTACAAGAGTATTTTTGTATAATAGGAAAATGCTCCGCATTTCCTATTAGATAAAGGATTCGTCACATTTAAAAATGTCTTCCACCTGTAGGTTTTCTTTGACCTCTTAAATTTCTATATCCATTTAATTGTTGTGATTTTGAAATTATTTCTGTTGTAATTTCTCCAAAATCCTGAGTTGGATCAAGTATTTCATCTGTCCTTTGTGGTGGTTGCTGTAATTTTTCTAATTCTTCTAATTCTGAATTCTCCCCTTGAATTTCCTCATCATATTGGTTCACTTGATCAAAATCAGTTTCATCATCATATTCATCGTAATCGCCTTCATATTCACGTAGTCTTCTAGTTTGAATATATGAATTTATTGATAATACAATAGTTACACAAGATATTATTCCTACCAAACCAGCAAGAATATATATTCTATCTTTCATTGATAATCCTGTTTGACCATTACCAGGATCTGTTGAAGTATCATCTGTAACTACTCCAGCTACCACTTCTTCTTTTTCTTCAACTTCAAAAGTAATTATATATTTAGCATATTCTCTTTCATCATCTTTTACAATAATAACAATTTGTCTTACTCCATCTTCTGTTATTTCTGCATTTGCTTCAAATACTGCTGCTTCAAAATTACTTTCAGCTATTATTTTATCTTTTATCTCTTCTAATTCCTCTAAAGTAAGTTCTTCCTCTGTAGTAACAGTATATTCATATACATCTGTTGCAAATTCTTTATCCAATTCATATCCTGGTATTTCAAGCTTAGCAAGTCCAATTCCAGGATTTTCCTCAACTGGTTCTTGTTCATCTTGTTCTTCTATAACATTTGGAACTTCTTCAGCATCTGTACTAGTTGCTCTTATAACTGAAATTGTATATGTTTTTGTTTTATTTCCATTTGCAACAACAACACTAAACTTATTTGTTCCTTCTTTTAAGTTTTTTGTACCAGTTCCTGATGTGATTTTTCCAACTTTTGCTGTAGCATATATTTTTATAGATGTACAATCATTTGGTACATTTACAGTGTAACTAGTCTTAGTTGATTTAAATCCACTAAAATCATGTGGAGTTATACCTAAATTTCCTAAACTAGGTTCTGCTGTAGATGTATTATTCGTAGTAGAACCTCCTCCACTATTTGATGTTCCACCACTATTTCCTCCGCCACTATTTGAATTTCCTGTAGTTGCTTCTGTAACTGTTGCTGAAGCACTTGCCTGTACATTAACGTCTTTTCCATCAGCTATAGCTCTAGAATTTGAAGCAATTGATACTGATATTTTTCCTGTTCCTGTAGGCTTAACTGTTATGCTTTTAGAAATTGTTTGCTTATTTCCACCTAAGTCTCCTCCAACAACAGCTATTTGTGTACTAATTCCAGGTCCTGTAACATTAGCATATACAGATGCCGTATGTACATTTGGAACTGAAACAGTTATTGTAACAGATTGATTTACTTTTGGATTATTAGGACTAAATGAAATACTAGTTGCAAATACTTTTTTATCAATACAAATAAGTAAAAAAGTAAAAGCAAATAATACTAATATCTTCTTTAATGTTTTATTCATATAACCTCTCCCATTTTCTTATTATTTATTTATCGTTAATTCACTATTTCCCAATAGAGTCTGAATTATCATATACATATCCATTGCATCAATAGTTTTATCAGAATTTACATCTCCAGCTGACTTTTCTATATCTTTAAATGTACTATTGCCAATTAAAACTTGAATTATTTGATACATATCCATTGCGTCCATTATTCCGTCTCCACTGGTATCTCCATATTTAACTACTGTATATGTCTTTCCATTTGTAGTAATTGTTGAACCTGTTCCAATTAATTCTGTTGTATCTGTTACTACCGTTCCATCAGATTTTTTTACTACAACATCAGAATATTGTTTCTTAATATCTTCTAATTTAGTTGCAGGAGTCATAACAATTTCTTTTTCATCTAGTTTAAACTCTGCTTTTCCAGGCTGTACTGCTCCTCCGGAAATTTCCTGAATCCATATCTACTTGACCTCTATAGTCAGGTATATCAGTTCCAACTCTTGTTAAATATTCACTTGCAACATATCCTGTCTTTGTAGTTGTATTCCACGTTCTAGAAGAAGCATTATATGATGAAGCTGCTACAATTTGTACATTCGCCCATGTTCCAGAATTTGATAAAACTTTAACTATTGAACCTTTACTTATTGACCCTTGAGATGTTCCTCCTCCAGCAGTTGTTCTAAGCATAACACCAGCATCTTTCATACTGCTAATATAATATAAATCTGTTGAATATCCTAAACTAGATGGTATAGGTTCTGGATTAGCAGGCATATTGTCGTATACTGGAATTGTAAATGTAATACCTGCGTCTAAAATTCCATTTGCAACATATGTATCGTATAAACTTCCTGCTTGTGATGCAGGGTCTCTTAGGTTTGTCATGAATTGATGTGCAAAAAACTTACTTGATGGATAAGTTTTTTTACCAGCAGATTCTGTTAATATTTCATCACCAACAACATCAAATTTATAAAAATATTTTGTTGTTTGACCTTTATAAATATATTCATTTGCTAATACTTTTTTAGCTCCCTCTGTCAAAGCCTTTCTAGGAGTTGTCCATCCAAGACTTCTTGCTGTATCTAATCCTCTTTCAACTGCTCCAGCTCCATCAGTTGCACCATAATTATAGAAATTATAGCATCCTTCATATCCTGGAACTGTTCCTGAAATAGCTTTTGGGGTTTCTGATTTTTTCCCTAACTCTTGAAAAATTGTTGCAACTATATGTAATGGATTTATTTTTGCATCACTTGCAGCAGCCATAATGTCATCAACAAATTTTGATAAATATGTTCCAGAGACTGCTCTTGCTACAACATCTCTAGATATTCCATCACCATTTGACAAATCCATGAATTGAAATACCATTGCCTCACCTAAAAAGTTTCTTGGATCAAGATAATAATTAACCATTTTTTTAGACGCACAATAATATCCAACATCTCCAGTTTTTCCACATATACATAATGCTTGTGGATCCATTACACCTGTTTTATATACTGTATTTTTCAAGCATTTATTTTCAGCTTGTTGAGAAGTAAGATCACTCCAGCTTATACCTGTATAATAAGCTTTAAATTCCCAATTTGGATGTAAATATTTTAAATATGCTAATTGCTTCTGATAGCTTTCTGGGAATGCACTAATTCCAGATTTTATATATTGTGTATATGAAGAACTTAAAGCATTAGCTTTTGGTTTTATAAAAAAAGTATGAACAAAAGCAAAAACTAATATAAAAATTAAACTGAAACTTAATAATTTTCTAAATAATTTTTTCATTTGTCCCTCCCTGTCATAATTCGACATAATATCTAATAGAAAGTATATATTATAGATTTTTTTTAGTCAACATTTAAAACATGTCATTTCTGTTACAAAATGCCAATTTGGGACATCTTTGAATAATTTTTATGGTATAATTATGATATAAAATTTTAACTAAGATTTTATATAAAGAATATATAATATTTAACTAAAAATACGGAGTAATAAAATGAATATAGAAACTGAATTACTTTCTCCAGTAGGTGATTTTGATTGTCTTAAAGCAGCTGTACAAAACGGTGCAGATTGTGTTTATCTAGGTGCTAATCTATTTAATGCGAGATATTCAGCAAAAAATTTTAGTATAAATGAATTAAAAAAAGCCATCACTTATTGTAAAACACGTGGAGTAAAAACAAATTTAACTTTAAATATTTTAATAAAAAATGATGAAATTGATTCTGCTTTTGAACTTGCTAAAAAAGCATATGAATTCGGTATAGATGCAATAATAGTTCAAGATTTAGGATTAGGAAAAATGTTAATAAAATCTTTCCCTGATCTTCCTATTCATGCAAGTACACAAATGTCTGTACATAATTTACAAGGTGCACTTATGCTTCAAGAACTTGGATTTAAAAGAGTTATTCTTTCAAGAGAATTATCAATTGAAGAAATTGAATATATAACTCAAAACGTTCAAATTGAAGTTGAGTGTTTTGTCCATGGTGCTTTATGCATTTCCTATTCAGGTCAATGTCTATTTTCAAGTATGATTGGTGGACGTTCTGGAAATCGTGGTAAATGTGCACAAGGCTGTAGACTTCCATATGAATTAATTGAAAATGACAAAAAAGTTATAGACAAAGAATATTTGCTTAGTCCACGTGATTTATGTGGTTTAGAATATCTTCCACGTCTTATTTCATGTGGTGTAAAATCTCTTAAAATTGAAGGTAGAATGAAAAATCCATCATATGTTGCAACAGTAACCAAAATATATAGAAAATATATAGATTTAATTAAAGATGAAAAAGATTATAAAGTTGATCCTAAAGATGTAAAAACACTAATGCAAGTTTTTAATAGAGGCAATTTTTCTACTGGCCACTTTGATTCAAGTCCAAATTTATCATTCATTTATAAAAATAAACCAAATAACATGGGATTATTTTTAGGACATATTGCTAAATATAATGGATCAAAAGGATTAATTACTCTTTCAATTAATGAAAACCTAAAAATCGGAGATACAATAGCAATTGAAAATGAAACAGGTGAATATACTATTTCAGAATTAATGAAAAATAATGAAAATATTAAAGAAGCTGTTCCTGAAGATTTTGTTACAATTGGTAGAATGAAAGGAAATATAAAAGTTGGTGACAAAATATTTAAAATGTCTTCAAAAACTTTATCACAAAATGCCCTATTGTCTTATGATACAAATATTGAAACCAAACAAGTTCCTTTAAATTGTGAAATTAAAATTTTAAAAAATAAACCTATTTCTATACACGTTAGCTCAGCAAGTAATTTAGAACTATATCGAAAATTAGATATATATTGTGAAATTGACTCTATTCCTCAAGAGGCTATAAAACATCCTTTAGAAAAAGAAAAAGTTCTTGAACAAATTAGTAAAACTAATAATACGCCATACTTTTTCAAAAACATAAAAATAAATATTGATAAAAATGTTTTTCTTCCAAATATAAAATCACTTAATGAATTGAGAAGAACTGCATTATCTTTGGTTGAAGAATTTGCTACATCAAAAATCTATAGAACTTCTAATGCTGTTCCGCCAATATTAAAATCCAAAGTTACAAAAAATGAAAAAAAGATTTCTTTGTTATTAAATAACATTGATGAAAATGCAGACTATAATTCTTTAGAAGGTTTTGATAATATTTATATACCATTAAAATTTTTAGGAAATAAAAACTATGAAAACGTACTTTCTTATTTTAGTGAAAATTTTAATATGTATATATATTTACCAACAATAATAAAATCAAATTATAAAAATTTGCTTTCTACAAATATTAATAACGCTCTTGAAAAATATAATGTAAAAGGTTTTGTTATTTCAAATATTTCTAATTTTAAATTTTTAGAACAGTTTACAGGAAATTTTGATCTCATAGCAAACTATACACTCAATGTTTTTAATGATTATTCTATAAAAGAACTTTTAAATTTAAACATAAATAAATTTACTATATCACCAGAATTAGATAAAGCATCTATCAAACAAATGATCTCTATGTCTAATCAAGAACTAATTGTTTATGGTAGAACTCCTATAATGAATATGAATTATTGTCCTCTTGGAAAAAGTAATAAATGTTATCCAGGATGTAGTATGCAATGTAACACAAAAAATAAATATTATTTAAAAGATAGAATGAATTTTAAATTTCCATTATGTCTTGATAATTTTCAAACTATTTCAACATTATATAATTCAAAAATTACATCTCTTCTACCAACAGACTTTAATAATTGTTCATACAGAATTGATATTTTAGATGAAACACCTGATGAAATTCAACAAGTCATAAATAAAGTAAAATCAGGTCAGCGCTTTGAAGGTGAAAATTATACAAATGGAAACATTAATAGAATAGTATAATTTGCATATAACAAAAGCGGACAATTCAGAAAAATTCTGTTTTTTATATTGTCCGCTTTTATTATATTTATATAAAATTATTCATTTTTAATTTTTGCTCTTCTTAACTTTATTTCATATACAATAACATAAATTACAAAAAGCATTGTTCCAATAATTGAAATACATGTACATATTTTGCTAACTTTTGTACCACTATATGTTACTTCTATCTTCCCTATTTCATCTTTCAAAATTTTAATACTTATAAATCCATGTTCTGATTCTTGATAATCAATTTCTTTTCCATTTAATTTTATATTATAGCCTAAATAATAAATATAAGGCAATTCTAATGTACTTTCTTCTGCATTAGAAGTTATATCAAAATAAAGATTGGGTCCATTTTTTTCTTCATTTTCTATTTTTGCATTTCCTGACAATACAATTACATTTTTACTTCTATTTTGAGTATATACATTCTTAGCCTTTACTGGTAAATATTCATATTCACCACAGCATCTACCATCTGCCCCTAAAACATTACTAATATTTGTATTTTGCACTATCATCGATGGATCAAAATCTGGTTTAAACTTAATTATGTCTGACATATAATTTCCAGCATACATTAAAATTATCATAATGATAATAAATAAACCTGAGTTTTTAAGATCTTTTGTAAATATACAAATATTAATTCCTGCAATAATACTAAATAAAAATGTAGAAAACAGTAACATTCTCCATGGAAACTGAATTATACTAAATACTTTTGGAATTTTACTCCATTGAAATAAATTAGTTGCCATAAAAGTTGTTAAAGTTCCTAATAATATCGCAAATATATATAAGCTCCTTTTTTCTTTACTAATCTTTTTGTAGCACATTGGTATTAGCATTAAAGATATTAAAATTGGTAATCCAAGTGAAAAACACATTTCTGCATTTATACCATCTTTTAGTGTTGCAGAACCTCCAGATTGAAATTTTCCAAAAAATATTTGATATACATATAAACTATTACCATCAATATTTTTTATTGCATCATTTGACATGGCCACATATTCTGTTGCCATTTTATGCTCTAAAAATGGTCCATAGAAAAATACGGAAATTATAATAACAAAAAATGCATTTATTAATAAATTTTTCCAAATTCTTTTTCTATTCTCTTTTTTAAATAATTTTTTATGTTAAACAAAATAAAAATCATTGATAATATTACTGTTATAAAAGCAGTAATATTATGTGATAAAAGAACTCCAACTGCACCTATTGTAAGTAAATAATTTTTTCTTCCTTTTTCATAAAAAATATCATATAGTCCATGAAATAATAACGGCAAAAACATATAAGCAACAACTTCACCCATTGCCATTCTCATATATACATCATTTAAGTAATATATAGATGTTATATATAAAATAGATGCCATTAATGCCATTTTTTTATTTTTACTAACATCTTTTACAAAATTAAACATAAATAATCCTGAACAAAATGTTGTAAAAATAATTGTTAATTTCATAGCTTTCAACATGTTTCGCACTATTAAATAAAAAAATGTACTTATATATGTACCAAGTGGTGGATAAAAAATATTCCATGCATATCCAAAACCTCCACAAAATTCAGAACAAATTAAAGGTACAAACTGTCCTTGCCTTAAACCATACATCGTACAATAATTTCTAGCAAAATGAGATACAGCATCATGTGCTGAAAAGAATCCACTTACAGTAAGTGGTAAGCAAACTAATAATACAACTATTCCGTATATATACAAAATACTGTATTGGCCATACTTTTCCTTTATTTTCTCTTTTACTAAACTAAATTTTTCTCTAAACATCTTTTTCTCCACAAACAATCAAAATTGTTTCGTACTTAACTCAATTAATAAATCCATATTGTCATCTTCAGCCGCTTTGTTCTTTCTTATTGCACCACATTTTTTGCATTTAAAAACAATAACATACCCTTTTTTTCCTATTTCAAGGCCGATAGGCTCTAAATCCCCATGACATTCTTCTGCTCTATCTCCTGGATTAATATCAACATGTTTTGAATGTAAACAATTTGGACAATGATTTCTGCAAGAGTATCCTAGTTTTGGTACATGTTTTCCACAATTTTCACATATAAATTCTTCATCAATTACGACAAAATTTGACATTATTTTTTCTTAGTCTCCTTATGATAAATACTATCACCTATAAATTCTCTAATTAAAGATGTATTAGGAATATCATCATCTGGTATATCGTCAAAATATTCTAATAGCTTAATTAATCTTTGTGCTTCTCCATATTCTCTGTTAGTATTATCTATTTGTTTAAGTAATGGAACAGCATATTTTTTTTCTACTGCAAGTTCATAAATTAATGATGAATTAAACATATAATCCGCTTCTTCTTGATATGGATAAATATTCTTTTCTTCTCCTCTATTAACTGAATACCATGTTCTTAAAGTTGAAAGAGCATCATAAGATCTAAACTTGTAATCTCTAACAATTCTTCTTATTAATCTCGTGTCTGTCGTAGAAATTCTATTGAAATAATCTATATTTAAAACAGTTAAATCACTTATATAAATTTTTACTTTTTGGTCTTTTGAAATTGCTGAAGTTAATTTGTCGTTTAAGCAATGAATTCCTTCAATAACTAAAATATTATCTGGATTCATCTTCATTTTAGTTCCATCATATTTTTTTGTTCCAAGAGCAAAATCAAAGTTAGGAACATCTATCTCCTCACCATTTAAAAGTTTTACTAAATGATCATTAAACAATTTTAAATCTATTGCCTCTAAACACTCAAAATCATAATTACCAAATTCATCTTTAGGATTATCATCTCTTTCTACAAAATAATTATCAACTGAAATTGTAAGAGGTTTTAATCCATTAAGTCTTAATGCTAAAGCTAATTTTCTTGCAAAAGTAGTCTTTCCAGATGAAGATGGTCCAGCAATTAAAACCATTTTTACATTTTTCTTTTTAGCAATTTCATCAGCTAAATCAGAAATTTTCTTTTCATGCAAAGCCTCTGAAAGTAATATAAAATCATTTATTTGTCCTTCTTCAACTTTTCGGTTTAATTTATGAACAGTACTTACATTTAATAATTTATATATTTCATTATATTCATTAAAAGTTGCAAGAAGTTTTTTAGTCTCTTTATATTCCCCTACTTCGCATGGATTCATTTTATCCGGATATCTTACTAAATATCCATTTTTATAAATTTCAATATCAAAATATGGAACCATTCCTGTTGTTAATGGCATTGTTCCATACAAATAATTGTAATAATCTTCACAAAAATATAATGAAACTTCTTTAGCATGATTATTTATTTGGAATTTTCCATTAGCACTTTTACTATTTGCATAAAAAGCTTTTGCTTCATCTATTGTCATTACAGTTTTAGTAATTGGTAAGTCAGCTTTTATAATTTCTTTCATTCTATTTTTTACATTTTCAATCATTTCTTTTGTGATTTCCATATTATCTAATTGGCAAAACATTGAATTATGTAATTGATAATTAACTGTTAATAGAGCTTTCGGATAAATATCATGAAAAGTCATACCCATAACAAACATTATTCCTCTTATATATACGCTTCTTCCTTCTTTTGTTGATGTATTAACTAATTCAACATTTGAATTTTCTCTAATTTCATAATCTAATGCATGAACCTGATTATTACAAATACATGCAATATCATTTTCCTTAATTTCTTTTTCTAAAAGCTTATTTACCTTAATAGGTTCATTTATTTCAAATATTTTCTCTTCATATGTTACTTTCATATATACTCCTTTACGTAAAAGAGCAGGTAAATTATCCCTGCTTTTATAAATATAATAACAATAACACTCCACCAATTACTGTCAAAATAAATCCTAACATTTTCATTCCAAAAACTGCCTCATTTTGATCACTGAAGCCAAAATATTTTTTGGTAATTGGTCGTGCATCATATACTAAAATTACTCCAAGTGCAAGTAATATTGCTCCAATTAATATTAATAATAAACTCATCTTTTACATCCTCTATATTATATGACTTATTATATCTGCAAACCCTTATAAAGTCAATTGTTTTATTTATTAAAAAACAAGCTATGTTTTATTTATGCACAATTTAGAATAAAAGTATTAATTTTGTATAAAAAAATTTCCTAGTGATTTGAATCAAAATCTTATATAATAGGGAAAACCTCCCCCATTAGCTGGGAGAGGTCTCTTTGCAAGAATAGATTTCATCGGCAATTCTGCACGCATATTCATATACATTTTTGCAATCATCAGGGATAATCGATTCACAATATCCATCCACAACATTCATGATCTTTTTTATATCCTTTTCGTCGCCCCACACAGACTTTCTGTACGCATATTCATACATACATTCCATCGTAGACTCATCAGCCATGAGCTTTTTAAAAACCATATTTTTAAGGATATCAACTGCCAGTTCACGCAGGTTTAATCCTCTTTTTTCAATGGAATCAAGTGTGACAGTATAACAAAAAGCTTTCTGTATTTCGTAGATAAGCCCTTTTGTCACTTCCGTCACAAAAGTCATTGCCTTCTGATAGGCACGTTCTGAGTCCTTTTTGCCATACCACATCTCTATGATACGATCGAGCTCGTAAATATTGCTTTCGCTTGATTCAGGCAGCAGTTCAGCGGCATCCCAGCTTGCTAAATAACACTCAGTCATTTCATATACCGCTCTTTTCACGCTGATACGATTTCCGATAATTCTACAATGTTCCGCTGCTTTTTCAATCGCAACGTCCATTGAATAATCCGGATGCTCGATTAAACCAATTATCGTGCCTCTGATCAGGTCTTTTCCAAAAAGATCTGATGGTATCCCTTCCCGTCTGATAGTGCTTTCGATTGCCGTATGCAATCTGTTTCTGTCACCGAAGTCAATCTTCAGTTTCCGTTTGTTTGCTTCTTGCATTTTTTTCCTCCTGTGTTCTAGCCAAAATACTTGGCGTTTTATCAACGAGTTGCAATATTCATTATACCATTTTTGTGTAAATATTTCAAATTTTTCAAGTCATTTTTACCGCATATTTCAACATTCTTCGACATAACATTATATTTCTATCCTATTTTTGAATTTTTTATCTACAAGATTTTTTAATAATGCATTTTCATTTTTTTCAAGCTTAGGATCTTTGTCAATTATTTTTACAGCAATAGATTGTACTGACTTTAAAGTTTGAATGTCTTCAAATAAATTTGCTATTTTAAATTCTGGTATACCATGCTGTCTAGTTCCAAAAAACTCGCCAGTTCCTCTTAATTCCAAATCTTTCTCAGAAATAACAAATCCATCATTAGTAGTAGTCATTACTTTCATTCTTTGTCTAATAACATCTGAACTTCCATTATATTTTAAAATGCAATAAGATTGATATTCTCCTCTTCCAACTCTACCACGTAACTGATGAAGTTGAGCAAGTCCAAATCTTTCCGCATTTTCTATAACCATAATATTACTATTTGGAACATCTACTCCAACTTCAATAACAGTTGTTGAAATAAGTATATCTATTTTTCCATTTTTAAATTCTTCCATTATTGAGTCTTTTTCTTTTTGCTTCATCTTTCCATGTAAATATTCAACCCTATAGTCTTTAAATATTTTCGTTTTATAATTTTCAGCAAGTTCTAAGACAGATTTTGCATTTATTTCTTCATTTTCTTCAACTAAAGGACACACAATATATGCTTGTCTTCCTTCATCAATTTGCTTTTTTATAAAATTGTTAACTCTTTCATCCATTCCTTTTGTAACTGCGAATGTATCAATTTTCTTTCTATTAGGTGGTAATTCATCAATAATTGAAATATCTAGATCACCATAAAGTATAAGTGCTAAAGTTCTAGGAATTGGTGTTGCAGTCATAACAAGTACATCAGGATTACTTCCTTTTTCAGCAATTATGCTTCTTTGTCTTACACCAAAACGATGTTGTTCATCAGTAACAACTAATCCTAAATTTTTAAATACTACGTTTTCTTCTAATAAAGCATGTGTTCCAATAATAATATCTATTTCGCCATTTCTTAATTTTTCTAAAATTTCATCTTTCTTCTTTTTAGTAATACCGCTTATTAATAATTCACTTTTAATACCAAACTTATCTAATATATTCCTAAAATTTTCTAAGTGCTGAGTTGCTAAAATTGCAGTTGGTGCCATAATTGCAGCTTGATAACCAGATTTAACACATTTGTATGCCGCAATCATAGCTACAATAGTTTTTCCTGAACCAACATCTCCCTGTAATAATCTATTCATCGGTTTTGCCTTTTCCATATCAGAATCAATTTCTTCTAAAACTCTAATTTGAGCTTTTGTAAGTGAAAAAGGTAAAGTATTTATAACATCAGACATTTTAATTTTTTTATCAAATTCTATTCCTTTAACATCTTTTGTATATTGATTTTTCAAAGCTAGAAGTGCAAGTTGCATTGAAAATAATTCTTCAAAAACTAATCTTTTTCTTGCAATATTAAAATCTTCAAAAGTTTTAGGAAAATGTATTTGAGAAATAGCTGTATTTATATCACATAATCCATAATCTTTTAAAATATGTGTTGGAAGTGTTTCAGGTAATTTTCCATCAATTTCTGATAATCCATTTTCAATTATTTTTCTTAAAGTTGTTTGTGGTAAATTATAAGTTGATGGATAGATTGGTATAATTTTTCCGGTATTTCTAGTATTATCTTCTTTATCATAAACAGGTGAATTTATTTCTATTCTATTTCCTTTTTTTGAAACTCTTCCGTAAAATTTATAGTATTCACCAGGTTTGAACATGTTTTTTAAATATGGTTGATTAAACCATGTTATTTGACAAATTCCAGTATCATCCCTTACATTCATTTTTACAATTGTCATATTACTTCTTATTCTTGCCACATTTACTCTTGTAACTGGCATTACTTCAATTAAAGCATCCTCACCATCAACAAGTTCTTCTATTTTTTTAGGTTTACTTCTATCTTCATAATCTCTAGGAAAATAAGAAATTAAATCATCTAAATTAAAAATACCTAGTCTATTCAATAATTTAGCTCTTGCTTCTCCTACACCTTTAATAAATTGTATATTTTTATTTAAATCCACTTTATTTTTTCACCTACCAATTGATAAAATCTGGAAAACATATTATAATAATCTCATGTAAGTTATTGTCAACCGCATCTTGAAAGGAGGTCCACTATGGACTTTTGGGAAATGACTTATTCAGACCAACTAAGATACGAATTGGAACGGATTCCGTCTATCCTCCGTCGGACATACTTTCTAGCAATCTTCGAAGCAATGGGAAACCATATTCGAGAACATGAGGATGACGAATTCATGACATTTGAAGAATATCTTAATACATATGGTCGGTAAAACAACAAAACGACAGCAGTTAATTCTGCTGTTGTTTTGCTATTTCCATACATATTTAATCATAATATAGAAAAATAAAAAAATTTCTGTAAATAAAATCACTGGAAATCCAATTGTAAATCTTAATTTTTTAGTTTTATGTCTAAATGTATACATTCCGGCAATTGTTCCAAAACCTCCACCAAGTAGAGTTATTGTAAATAATGTATTTTCAGGAATTCTCCATGAACCTCTTTTAGCTTTTACTTTATCTATCCACATTGCAAAAAATCCAACAATATTTATTATTAAAAGATATATTACACCAGCTTGCCAGGTAAATAATAAACCATAATCGCCCATTTCAAACTCCTTTCTTTTGCCCAATTTGCACACAAATTTTTTAACAAAAATTTGGCGCTTAGAACAAAGACGCGGACTATTCAGAATAATTTTCTCTTTTGCAAATTGTATATTGTCCACTTTTGTTCTTCTTTCACCTATACTAAAATTTCACGTAAATACACCTCTCCGTCACCAGGTTCACACAAGAATATTTAGATTACTAGGCAAAAATCAAATTAAAACACCGGAGTGTACATAGGTACATGAGGATTTCAAGTTTAATTTTTACCTACGCTTAAATATCACGTAACCACATCTTTCTGTCATCAGGTTTTCATTAAAATGTTTATATTGCTAGGCAAAAGTTAGTTGGAACACCGGAGGCGTATATAGATACGTCGAGGATTTCCATATAATAGGAAAATGCTCCGCATTTCCTATTATATGAAAGCTTCGCCAAATTTGCACACAAATTTTTTAACAAAAATTTGGCGCTTAGAACAAAGACGCGGACGATTCAGAATAATTTTCTCTTTTGCAGATTGTATATTGTCCGCTTTTGTTCTTCTTTCGCCTACACTAAAATGTCACATATGTACACCTCTCCGTCATCAGGTTCGCACAAGAATGTTTAGATTACTAGGCAAAAGTTAGTTGAAAACCGGAGGCGTATGTAGATACGTTGAGGATTTTCAAGCTAACTTTTAACGACGTAAGATGAATATTCTTGTGCGAACGCCCCTACATTGCAAACAACGACATCTGATTACTCTGCGTCATCCCCTCCAAACATCCCTCTTTAGCCAAAACCTCAATAACAGATTTTCCAACTTTTCCTCTCATCTGTAAATCATCAATACACATAAACTTTTCTTCTTCACGTGCTTCTTGAATACTTACTGCAGCAACAGTTCCTAAACCAGGGACACTATTTAATGGTGGTCTTATTTTTCCATCTTCTATTTTAAATTTTGTCGCATCTGATTCATATAAATCAACTGGTAAAAATTGTATTCCACGTTCATACATTTCTAAAACAAGTTCCAAAATTGGATACATATCTTTATCTTTTGGAAGAGCTGCATTTCCTGCTAAATCTATTTCACGCATTTTATTCATAACTTTTTCTTTTCCATTACACATAAGGTCATAATCAAATCCATCTGCTCTAATTGTAAAATATGCTGTATAATATGCTACTGGGTTATGAACTTTAAACCATGCAATTCTAAAAGCATTTGTTACATATGCTGCAGCATGTGCCTTTGGGAACATGTATTTAATCTTTTCACAAGATTTTATATACCAATCTGGTACATCATGTTCTTTCATTAATTCTTTATATTCAGCCCACTTTTCTGGATCTTTCAATGCTTTACCTTTACGAACTGTCTCCATTATTTTAAATGATGGATTTGGTGGCAATCCTTTTTTTATTAGGTAAATCATAATATCATCTCTACAGCAAATAGCATCTTCCAATGTTATGGTTCCAGCATTTATTAAGTCTTGAGCATTGTTTAACCATACATCTGTACCATGTGATAAACCAGAAATACGAATAAGCTCATCAAAAGTTTTTGGTTTAGTATCAACAAGCATTCCTCTAACAAATTTCGTTCCAAATTCAGGAACTCCAAATGTTCCTACTTCTGAATGTATCTGTTCTGGTGTAACTCCTAAAGCTTCTGTTGATGAAAAAATTGACATAGTTTCTTTATCATCAAGAGGAACCTTTGTAGGATCAAATCCAGTCAAATCAAATAACATACGAATCATTGTAGGATCATCATGTCCTAGAATATCTAGCTTTAACAAGTTCTGATCTATTGAGTGATAATCAAAATGTGTTGTTATTATATCTGAATTTGGATCATCTGCTGGATGCTGAACTGGACAAAATTCAAATATTTCTCTTCCTTTTGGCACAACTATTATTCCTCCAGGATGCTGTCCTGTTGTTCTTTTAATTCCTGTACAACCAACTGAAAGTCTTGCTATTTCAGCATTAGTAACTGGTATATGTCTTTCTTCAAAATAATTTTTAACATATCCAAAAGCAGTTTTATCTGCAACAGTACCAACAGTTCCAGCTTTGAAAGTTGTACCCTTTCCAAATATTACTTCTGTATATTTATGAGCTTTTGCCTGATATTCTCCAGAGAAATTAAGGTCTATATCTGGTTCTTTATCTCCATTAAATCCAAGGAATGTTTCAAAAGGTATATCCATTCCGTCTTTATCAAGCTTATGCCCACATTTTGGACAATCTTTATCAGGTAAATCAAAACCATTTTTTACACCATAATCTGTAAAATCAGAATATTTACAATTTGGACATCTATAATGTGCTTGTAATGAATTAACTTCTGTTATACCAGTCATATTAGCAACAAAAGAAGAACCAACTGAACCTCTGGAACCAACTATATATCCGTCTTCATTAGATTTCCAAACTAGCTTTTGAGCAATAATATACATAACTGAAAATCCATTTTTTATAATAGAATCAAGCTCTTTATCTAATCTAGTTTGCACAATTTCTGGTAATTGTTCTCCATACAATTCATGTGCTTTATTATATGCAATATCTTTTATTGTTTGTTCACATCCTTCAATGTGTGGTGGACATTTTTCATCAGATATTGGGCTAATTTTATCACACATATCAGCAATTTTATTTGTGTTTGTTACAACAACTTCATATGCTTTTTCTTCACCTAAATATGCAAATTCATCAAGCATTTCCTCTGTTGTACGCAAATATAATGGCGCTTGAAAATCTGCATCATCATATTTTTGACCAGCTTGAAGAATACGTCTATATATTTCATCTTGTGGATCCATAAAGTGAACATCACAAGTTGCAACAACTAATTTATTTAGTTTTTCTCCAAGTTCAACAATTTTTCTATTTATATTTTGTAGTTCAAAATCATCAGCAACTGTACCATTTCTAACCATATATTCGTTATTGCCAATTGGTTGAATTTCCAAATAATCATAATATTTTGCTATTTCTTCAATTTCTTCTTCAGGTCTTCCTGCAACAATCGCTCTATATAATTCTCCTGCTTCACATGCACTTCCTAAAATAAGTCCTTCTCTATATTTTTCAAATAAACTTTTTAATATACGTGGCTTTTTATAAAAATAATTTAAATGAGAATAAGAAATAAGTTTATATAAGTTTTTTAGTCCAACATAATCTTTTGCAAGTATTATTGCATGATAAGAAGGCAACTTTTTATATGAATCTGCATCATTTCCAATACAATTGTCTATATCATTAACTGTTTTTGCCCCATTTTCCTTTAGTTTTTCAATCATTACATTAAATACTTGAACTAATGTCTTAACATCATCTAATGCACGATGTGCAACATCTACTTTAATTTCTAATTTTTCAGCAATTAATCCTAATTTATATTTTTTCATATCTGGAAAAATTACTTTAGCAAGTCTTAATGTATCAATATATGTATTTTCCAAATCATAACCATATTCTGCAAAATTATGTTTTAGAAATCCAATATCAAAATCAGCATTATGTGCTACTAAAACACTATCACCTATGAAATCAATAATTTTAGGAATTACTTTATCTATTGTTTCAGCATCTTTTACCATTTCATCAGTAATATGTGTTACTTCAACAACTTCTTGTGGTATAGGTTTTTCAGGATTTACAAAACATTCAAATTCATCAACAATTTCACCATTTCTAATTTTTATGATACCTACTTCAGTAATTTTTTCTGTTCTAAAAGATAATCCTGTTGTCTCCAAATCTAAAACGCAATATTCTCCATCAATATTTTGTTTTTTCGGATATACAACACTAGGATTCTTATCAGGTACAAAATATGCTTCAACTCCATAAATAACTTTTAAATCTGCATTTGATTTTCCTAAAAATTTATGAGCTTCAGGGAAACTTTGAACAACACCATGATCTGTAATTGCAATAGATTTCCATCCCCAACTTATAGCTCTTTTTAATAAATCTTCTGCTGACGTAATAGCGTCCATTTGACTCATTTGAGTATGCATATGAAGTTCAACTCTTTTTTCTTCAGAGTTATCCATTCTTTTTACTTTTGATTTTCCTTGTGTTTCAATAACAGTATTTGCCATTATAGTAATTTCTTTTGCAAAATTATCATATTTAGCGACACCATCAATTTTTATTCCTTTTGCCTTTTTCAATCTGCCCAAAATTTCTTTTGTTTTCTTAGTCTCTGCAAATACTTTTATTGTCATAGTACTACTACCATCATAAAGATTAAACATTATAATAGTTCTATCACCTTTTATATCACGAGTATCTGTACTGATTACTTCTCCTTCTAAGCAAACCTTATCAGTATCATTATTAATATCAATAATTTTATACATTGGTGTTTTTATTGTTGTCGTTCTTCCATATATTAATGGACTTTGCTCTCCACTTGTTTCTGCTTTTTCTTCTTCTCCGCTTCCTTCAAGTTTAAATGAAGATGTAACAGCATTGTTTGCAATTATAGTAATTTCATTAGCATAATCATCAAACTTTGCATTACCATCAACTTTAACACCTTGTCCTTCTTTTAATTTTTCAAGGATTCCTGCTGTCAAATTAGAATCTACAAATGCTTTACAAATAATATTTGCTTTTCCATCATCAACATTAAAGCTTAAAATTGTTCTATTATTTTTTATATCTCTTGTACTTACACTAGCAATTTCACCTTCAATATTAACTTTTGTAGTGCTATCATTAATATCTGCAATATTAGCAAATTTGCTTTTGAAATTAGCTGTTTTACCAAAAATTAATCCATCACTACTACTTTTAGAAACTTGTTCTTCGTTTTCTGGAGTAGTTGAATGTACTGTTTCCACTCTATTTGCTCTTTCTTCTGCTTCTTTTTTAGCCAATTCTTGTAGATGTAAAATTGCCTCATGTTCCTGTGTTTTTAAATATTTATCATATTCTTCTTTACTTGTTTGCTCATTTTCTTCGTAAATTACTTTAACTCTTCTGTTATATAAATTTGATATTAAATGTTCTAATCCTTTATCAAATTTCTTAGAACATAGTAAATCCTTTCCTTTTATTTTAAGCTCAACAGAAATAGTACTGTTATCAACTTTAACAGTACTATTTCTTAATATTGCTCTAGTCATAGGCTCTTTCTTTGACATATATGTAACAATTTTAGGCCAATCTTCTTCAATATTCATTTCTATCTCTGCATTTTCTGAATATTGAATTTCAATTAATGCTCTTTGTACATTAAATCTTTTTATAATAAAATCTTCAAAATTAGATAATTCATCTATTAAGATTCTCTCTTGGCTAATTAAATATATTTCTAGTTTATTACTTTTCTTATACAAGTCAGCTTTTACAAATTCAGCTTCATTAATCTTTTCTTGTTTATTTAAATAATCACTAAATATATCTTTAACCTTCTGCATTTATTACGCCTACCTTATCTTAATAATTCCTCAATCTTTCCAAAAACTTTTTCAATATCTTTTACCGGTTCAATATAAAAGTTTCTTTCAAATAAATTTCTTGTTTTTCTTTTAACCATAATTGTTCCTAGATGAAACAATTTTTGCATATTTCCAACAGAATAATAAATTTCATCTATTTCAGAATAAGGAATCTCAACAATTTTCTTTCTAAATACACCTTCATTATAAACTAATTTTGTCCTATATAGCGAGCATATTCCCTTACTAACCGAAGCTTTTACATAGAACATATATATAATTCCAAATATAATATATGCACCACCTATTATAAGTGTATATGGCCAAAATCTTATATCAACAGATAATAATAGCACAATCAATAAAATCATAATACCAATAGGTTCTATACGTTTTAGTAATTCATAACCTAATACAAACTTCTTTTTAAAAGTATAGTATACCTTTTTGTCATTACGTGTTTCCTGTTCTTTCATTAATTTGTTCATACAGTTATTACATAATTCTCCAGCTTTTTTTAATTCTGCACCACAAACTTTACACTTCATCTTTTGTTTCCTTCCTCTCTACTTATTATAAAAATCTCATTACATCAAAATATGATACATAAATTGATAATAATATTAGCAAACCAAACCCTAACATTTGTATAGCAATTTCTGTATTTTCTTTTAATGGTTTTCTTCTAATTGCTTCTATCAATAATATTAATATTTTTCCTCCATCAAGTGCAGGAAATGGTAAAAGATTTGTTATTCCTAATGACAATGATATTAATGCCAATAAATATATATAATCATATAAAGTCTTTGTTGAACTTACAGTTTTTGAAATGCCAATTGGTCCCATCATTTGATTTACTGATATTCCTCCAGTAAATAAACTTTTTACATTATCAATTAATGAAATTGCAAAATTACCTGTTTCAAACCATGCATAATAAATTCGTGTAAAGAAATCCTTTTCTGCTTGTTTAAAAACAATTCCAACATAATAGTTTGAATATTCTTTTGGAGTTACAGTGAATTGTTGTAAGTCACCATTTCTTTCAATTGTTAAATCAATAGTATCTTCCGCACTATCTACAGCTGCAATCATTTTTTCATAATCATCTTTTACATATTCATCATTTATTTTAACAATAATATCTCCAAGTTGCAAAGTATCTTTTACTGATGAATCATCAGAAATATACGCAATTTTTGTAGAATTTTCTGAATCAAGATATATTCCTAATGTTTTTCCTTTTATTTCTGTCGGTGTAACTTTAAATTCTTTTATTTCTCCATCTCTTTTTACTTTCAAAGTTACTTCTTTACTTCCACTTTTAGCTAATTCAGTATTAACATCCTGTGATACAAAAACATGTTTATTGTTAATTTTAACTATTTCATCTCCTGATACAATTCCAGCTTGTTCCGCTCCATAATCTTCTAGAACATAATCAACATTTTTAGAGACAAAATTTCCCATACATGCAATAACAACAAAATACACTATTAATCCAAAAACTATATTTACTAAACCACCTGCTGCAACTATTGCAATTCTTTTTGGAATGCTTTGCTTAGAAAAAGATCTTTCATCATCAACTCTTTCTTCTTCTCCTAGCATACTAACATATCCGCCAAGAGGTATCATTCTAATTGAATATTTTGTTTCTCCTTTTTGTTTTGAAACTAAAGACTTTCCAAAGCCTATTGAAAATTCATTAACTTTTACTTTAAAAAATTTAGCTACTAAAAAATGTCCACCTTCATGTATCAAAACTAAAAAACTTAATACAAATATAATTTTTAATGCACTAATTAAAAATGCTACCAAAATTTCCTCCTAATATTTATAAAAATAATGTTATTAAATAATACGCAAAAGGTGCTGTAAAAATAACACTATCAAATCTATCTATTAATCCACCATGACCTGGCAATAAATTACTAAAATCTTTTACTCCCAAATACCTTTTAATTGCTGAAGCAGCAAAATCTCCAATTTGTCCCATTGCTGTTAATACTATGGAAATTCCTGCCATTACTAAATAATTAATCTGTAATGCAAAGCAAATATTTAATAATACTGTCATTGCCATACTTAATGCAACACCTGCAAATAATCCAGCAACACAACCTTCAATAGATTTATTTGGACTTATTTTACTAAATTTATGTTTACCAAATTTGCATCCAATTAAATATGCAAACATATCAGAACCCCAAGTTGCTAAAAATAAAAACCATATATAATATTTTCCTAAAAATATGCCATCTCTTTCATATCCATATACAAGTGATACAAAAGCAAAAAATCCAATAACATAAATATATCCAAATAAACTAACAGCAATATCTATTACATTAATTTTCATATCCGTAATAATTACATGTAAAAAAAGTAGTACAAATATTGATAATATTGCTATTCCAAGATATTTAGTAACAAACTCCATAGGAACTATATGTATAAATGCCAATGATATTGCTAAAACATATCCAATCCATGATACTGATTTAAATTTTTGTTTACTGCACTTAAAATATTCATAAATTCCTCTAACTGCAAATAATGCAACTATAATATCTATAAAATATTTATTTCCTGATGCAAGTACAGCAATAAGAATAGGTATACCAATTACAGTTACCAATAATCTTTTAATCATGCTTTATTCCTCTTTCATAAAATCTATCCTGCGCCAAAATTTCTTTTTCTTTTTCTAAATTCCAATACAGCATTATCTAAATCTTCTTCTGAAAAATCAGGCCAATATTTATCTAAAAATAAATATTCTGAATAAACAGACTGCCATGGCAAAAATCCACTCAAACGCAATTCTCCACTTGTACGAATAATTAAGTCTGGATCTGGTATTCCTTCTGTATAAAGGTTATCAGAAACAATATCCTCATTAATATCTTCAATCTTTAAACTTCCATTTTGCACAGCTTCTGAAATTTTTTTAATAGCATAAACTATTTCATCTCTTCCACCATAATTAAGTGCAATTGAAAATGTAATTGCATCATTATCTTTTGTTCTTTCAACTGCATTATTTATACTTTTTTGTAAGCCTTTTGATAGTGCTGAAATATTACCTAAAACTTTAATTTTTATGTTTTCAGTATCTGCTCTTTTACTATAATCATCTAAATAATTTTTTAGAAGCAGCATCAATGCGCCAACTTCTTCTTCACTTCTTTTCCAATTTTCTGTTGAAAAAGCATATACAGTAATATATCTTATGCCAATCTTTTTAGCATATCTAACAATTTTCTCAAGAGTTTTTGCTCCTTCTTTATGCCCTAACCTATAATCTATTCCTTGTTTTCTAGCCCATCTTCTGTTTCCATCCATAATAATACCAATATGTCTTGGCATATTCTCTTGACTCATAATATAACCCTTTCTATACTGACATTATTTCCTGTTCTTTTTTCTCAAATTTTGCATCAATTTCTGCTATTTTTTTATCTGTTAGTTTTTGAATTTGTTCTTCAGATTTTTTCAAATCATCCTCAGTTATTAAAGATTGTTTTTCCATTTCCTTGGCTTCATCTATTCCATCTCTTCTAATTACTCTTATGCTAACTTTAGCATCTTCAGCAATTTTTTTAATATCTTTTACTAAATCTTTTCTTCTCTCCTCAGTTAATTCAGGAAATGATAGTCTTATTACTTTACCATCATTATTTGGATTTAATCCTAAATCAGAAGCTAAAATAGCTTTTTCTATTTCTTTTAAAATACTTGCATCCCAAGGTTGAATAACTATAAGTCTAGCCTCTGGAACAGAAACACCAGCAACCTGATTAATTGGTGTTGGAACTCCATAATAATTAACTGTAATTTTATTTAATATTGCTGGATTAGCTCTACCAGCTCTAATATCTGAAAAATTATCTTCTAAAACACTTAGAGTTTTATTCATTCTTTCTTCAAGTTTATCAAATTCCATAAATTTTATTCTCCTTTTAATTATTTTACAACTGTTCCTATTTTTTCTCCATTAACTGCCCTTACTATATTTTCAGGATCTTTTAATGCAAAAACTAATAAAGGAATATTATTATCTTTACAAATCGCTATAGCTGCTGAATCCATAACTTTCAAGTTTTTATTCAAAACATCTGTATAACTAATTTCATCATATTTAACCGCATTTGGATCAATTTTAGGATCTGCTGAATAAACACCATCAATAGTTTTAGCAACTAAAATAGTATCTGCTCCCATCTCTGCAGCCCTTAATGCAGCTCCAGTATCTGTTGAGAAAAATGGATGTCCTGTTCCTCCACCAAATATAACTACTTCTCCATTTTCTAGATGCTTTTCCATATCTCTTTTAGTATATGGTTCTGCTATTTGAACCATTGAAATTGATGTTTCAACAACAGCTTTTATTCCTTTGTTTTCTAGCGAATCTTTAAGTGCTAATGCATTAATAACTGTTGCAAGCATTCCCATATAATCAGAAGTTGTACTTTCCATGTTATAACCATATTTGCCTCTCCAAAAATTTCCTCCTCCAACAACAATTCCTATTTGAACACCTTGCTTTGATATTATTGCAATTTTATCACTAATTTTTTCAATAACATCTGCATTTATTCCTGTCTTTTGTTCTCCTGCCATTGCTTCTCCGCTTAATTTTAATAAGACTCTCTTATACATTTTAAATCTACAACTCCCATCTTATTTTACTTTTGTCATTCTATCATATTATAAAAAATATAGCCACTATTTTTTTAGATTTTCTTTATTTTTAAAATTAATTTGACTTGTTGATATTATTTTTTTCATATGTTATAATTTTTTTAGATTTTTTACAAAGGAGTAAAAGGTATGACAGCCGTACTTATTATATTTTTTATGCTTCTTATCATAATAGTCATGCTTATTGGTCTAGCAGTCGCACAAATAAAAATGGCAGGAATGAAAGTTAAAGACTTTTGGTCTTTTATAAAAGCAAATGATACATTAAATAAATTATATGCATTTTCAAAGAAGTATGAAAAACTATCTACAACTGAACAATTAATTTTTTTACGTGAAGCAGAAAGAGTATTTGATGCTTTTGATAAAGTTCCTTCCGTTTTATGGGAAGAAGATTATCAAAAATATATGGAAGTATTGTCTACCTATAAAGATATTAAATTAGTTAGGTGGGAATCGCATTAATACGTACTAGAAATTTTTTCTAGTACTTTTTTATAGAACAAAAGCAGACAATATGTAATCTGCAAAAGAAAAAATTATTTTAAATTGTCCGCATTTTTGTTCTATGTGCCTAATTTTTATGAAAAGATTACACCTTCAAAATGATAATTATCCACTTTTGATGCATTAATTGTGGATAATATTTATTTTTAAATACTTACCGCTTGCTTTTTTATGTCAACCATGTTATAATATTAATACTGTTTTTATAATACTTGAAACTATATAATGCTTCTATATTCAACTGAGAATATAATCAAATACTGAATTCGGGTCTAAGTATTATAAAAATATATCTTATGTAGTAAGTCTACAAGTTAATCTTTTTACCAAAGGATTACCGAATTCTATATAATGCGAAATGACATGATAAAACTCTGTCAATTCACATTTTACTAAAAAAAAGCGGAGCCCCAGAAGATAACAATTTGTCTTTTGATGCTCCGCTTTCAGTTATATAATTAATTTTTATCTTATAAAAATTCCCTTTTTTTCATTATAATCTAATTTAAAATCACAATTTCCCTTTATTCCTTTATTAATCATTTCATTTACTATAATATCTTCTATGTTTTGCTCAATATCTCTTCTTACCGTCCTGGCACCATATTTATAATAATCTGATTTTTCTATAATGTATTTTTCCAAACCTTCTGAAACATCTACATTAATATTCTTTTCTTTAAGTACATCTTGCAATTCTTTTAATTTACTTTTAAATATTTTATGCATATCATCTTTCGTTAAATGATTAAATATACAAATTTGATCAATCCTATTTAATAGTTCTAATTTAAATAACTTTTTCAATTCATCATATATATCTTCTTTTTTTGCATCTACTTCATTATATTTAAATCCAATTCCTTTTTTCCCATTAATAACATCAGATCCAACATTAGAAGTTAAAATAATAAGAACTTCTTGAAATGTTGCCTCAGTTCCATTTGAATCTGTCAATTTACCATCTTCTAATATTTGCAATAAAATATTTAATACATCTTCATTCGCTTTTTCTATTTCATCAAAAAGAACTACACAATATGGTTTTTTTCTGACTTTTTCCACTAAAGAACGGCCATCATCATATCCAACATAACCAGGAGGTGCACCAATCAATTTTGAAACAGAATTTGGTTCCATATATTCAGACATATCTAATTTTATTAAATTTTTTTCACTTTCAAAAAATTCTTTAGCGATAATTTTTGCAAGTTCTGTTTTTCCCACACCTGTAGGTCCTAAAAATAAAAATGAGCCTATTGGTCTTTCTGAATCTTTAATCTTAACAGTCCCTCTCTTTAATGTTTGAGTAATATTTTTTATTACTTCTTTTTGACCTATAATTTTTTCATTTAATCTATTTTCTATATTGGCAAGCTTTTCTAATTTTTCTTCTGTTAAATTTTTTATTGGAATTTGAGTTAAATCAGAAACTATTAATTCAACATCTTCTGATTTTACTTCTTTTGAATCATTTTGCATTTTTACTCTTGCAGCCGCTTCATCTATTAAATCAATAGCTTTGTCAGGTAAAAATTTCTCTGGAATATATTTTATAGATAATTTTACTGCTGCTTCAATAGCTCCTTCTGAAATTTTAACATTATGAAATTTTTCATAATTTTTAGCTACCCTTCTTAAAATTTCTATTGCATCCTTGGATTTTGGTTCCTTAATTATAACAGGTTGAAATCTTCTAGCTAATGCGGTATCCTTTTCAATATATTTTCTATATTCTTCTAAAGTAGTAGCACCAATTAACTGGATTTCTCCTCTTGCTAGTAATGGTTTTAATAAGTTTGCAGCATCTATTGCTCCTTCAGCTGCTCCTGCTCCTACAATCATATGCACTTCATCTATAAATAAAATTACATTTTTATCTTCCTTTACTTCATTTATACATTTTTTAAAACGTTCTTCAAAGTCTCCCCTATATTTGCTTCCAGCAAGTAACTGTGATAAATCAAGACTCACTATCCTTTTATCCTTTAAAAATTCTTCAACATCACCATTAGCAATTTTTATTGCTAAACCTTCTATAATTGCTGTCTTTCCAACACCAGCCTCTCCAATTAAGCATGGATTATTTTTGTTTCTCCTATTCAAAATTTCTACTACTCTTTGCATTTCATTTTCTCTGCCATAGGCTCCATCAAATTTGCCTTCTCTTGCAAGTTTTACAAAGTCTACACTATATTTATCTAGTTCTACTGTATTAGATTTTATCTCTGTTTTACTAGGTTCTGAATAAGAATATATTGATTTATAAGCTTTTTTTAGAACATCTTCTGTATTGATTTTCATATCATAAGCTATTTTAGATGCTAAGCACTCTTTATCATTCAGTAAGGCAATTAGTAAATGTTCTGTTCCAATATAATCAGATAACAATCTTTTTGACTCTAAATAAGCATTATCTATGATATGATTTAATCTAGGAGTATATCCTTTAATCTCTTCTACTGATGGACCTTTTCCAATTATTTCTTCAATCAATTTATAAACTTTCTCTGGATTAATATCTAAATTGTCTAAAATATCTTGTACTATTCCAATATCTGATTTTATTAATCCATAAAAAAGATGCTCTGTTCCTATATATGTATGTCCCATTTCTTTAGCAAAGTTTTCTGAAATCTTTAAAACATCTTTAGCAGCCTCAGTATATCTGTAATCCATAATTCCCCCTTTCTTTTATTATTTGCACAAAAAAAAGAAACATACCAAAATTTAGTATGTTTCTTTTGAATTTATTTTATTTTTTCAAGCTCCAATTCTGAAGTACAATAAGGACATCTAGTAGCTTTGTATTTCACTTCTGATAAGCAATGTGGACACACTTTAGTTTCAGGTTCTACTTTTTCTTGTTTCTTTGATTTTCCAAATTTTCTTTCTAGTCTTCCTTCAACTTCTTTATTCATGCTTTCTAATTTCTTATTAATTCTTATAACGCATTTAAATGCTATGAAAACTGAAAGTGCAATTATTAAAAAGTTTATTACTGCAGTTATAAATGAACCTATTCTTATTTGTGCAGTTGATACTTCAATAACCCAATTTGTATAATCAACATTTCCTGTAAATATTGCTGTAAAAGGCATTATTATATCTTCAACTAATGATTTAATAATTGTTTGAAAAGCAGATCCAATAACAAGACCTACAGCCATATCCATGACATTACCCTTTAATGCAAATTCTTTAAATTCCTTAATGAACCCCATACATTCTCCTTATAATCTACTTACTAAAATCTATACTATCATCTTTTACTAGCTGCACCATCTTTATGTTTCCTTTTTTAGTAATATTTACTATTACTGTTCCATCACCACAGCTAAAAGTTTTCCTTGTTCCTGCTGCTTGCAATCTGGCTTTTGTTTCTTCTGTATGAGAACGTATACCAGTATTAGTAACAACTGCAAAAATTGGTTTATATTTATTTATAGCATACACAGTATTATTATAATTATTTACAGCTGGATTAGAATAGCCATGGTGGGCAACTTTATAAATATCCACCTGTCCAATTTCTGCAGCCGTTTGAGTCTCAGACTCTATCTGGGTATGATTAGGTCCTTCACAATTACTTATGTCTCCTGTAAAGCAAATCTTTCTTCCATGAACAGTAGCAACTGCTACTATAGAATTAGTATTTTCATCAATTTGAGCATTTGCTGCTGTCTTTTTATCAGTACCATCATCATTTTGTTTTATTCTTTGGACAGTATTATACAAATCAAATTTAAAATTACCAAGAGTTATTTCTTTATTTTTAGTTTTCGTAACAAAATTTATTTTAGTGTCATGTTTTTTAGCAGCGGCTACTACACCTCTATATCTAGGTATAGTCTCTCTTTTTTTAATATATAAATTTTTAATTTTTACTTTTTCACTTATATTCGCATAGCAACCTGTATGATCTGAATGTGCATGAGTAATTAAAACAAATTCTAATTCTTTTACATTTAAAGCTTCTAAATACGCTAAAACTCTTGTTGCCATCTCCGTCTTTTCACGGTCTGGATTCTGAACAGATGTATCTATCATACCGAATTTTCCCTTACTTTCTATAATTATACAGTCAGATCCATGTGCTAAATCATATGTCTTTCCACTCTTAGTTACAAGGTTTGTGTCTATAGTATCAACAAAATAGACTTTATCTTTTGAATTTAATGCATACTTTGTTTTAGCATCGTTTATCTTTTTTTCAACACTCTTAGCTCCCTTACTCTTTTCTGGCTCTGGAGTTGGTGTTGCTGTTGGCTTTGGTGTTGTTGTTGGTGTTGCTGTTGGACTTGGAGCCGCTGTTGGTGTTGCTGTTGGTGTTGCTGTTGGACCTGTCACTGGAGTTGTTGTTGGACTTGCCGTTGGAGTCGCAGTCGGACTTGCTGTTGGTCTTGGTGTTGCCGTCGGACTCGCTGTTGGTCTTGGTGTTGCCGTTGGACTTGCTGTTGGTCTTGGTGTTGCTGTTGGTCTTGGCGTTGCCGTTGGTAATGGTCCAGTTGTTACTATTGTTGACTCTTTTGCTCCACCTTCATATTCAACTATAATTTTTATATTAATTCTAGAATTTACCATCTTTTTTCTTGAAACAAAAAAGCTTTTTGTTGTAAAAGAAGGATGACTATATACATAAAAAATTGAATAACCATCTTTATCCGCATTTTTATTGTACATTGATAGTTTTTTTATTGTTTGTGATGATGTTACTTCTATTATTGCTCCTTCATAAGTTAACTCTTTTATTTCCGCTCTAAATCCTGCCGCCAATTCAAATTTAAATGGCACAGTTACTATAGTTACAATCATTATTAATATAGCAATTACTAACTTTTTTAATAATCTATTAAATTGCTCACATTTTTTATTAAAACTCACTATTTTTTTCCTCCTTTTGAACATGTAAAAGTTACACTTATATATAATATAATTATACTCATAATTTATTTTTTGTCAACATAACACTTTAACTCAAGGTTTCTTCCACTTTACTATTTTTCATCTATAATTGCATATAAAACTGTTTCATTTACATATTAAATTTTCTTTTTTTATTATATCATAATATTTTGGATTGTAAAATAACATATTAGATGATACACTTTATATAATAGGAAATGCAGAGTAATTTCTTATTACATAAAAAATTTTGAAAGGAACTATATTTTATGCTAGAACTAAAAAATATCAAAAAAAGTTATAAAGTTGGAAATATTAAGCAAGAAGTATTAAAAGATATAACTATTAATTTTAGTGATCAAGAATTTACTTCCATACTTGGTGCCTCTGGGTCTGGAAAAACAACCTTACTAAATGTAATTGGTGGATTAGATAAATATGATGATGGTGAATTAATAATAGATGGCATATCTACTAAACAATACACTGATTCAAACTGGGATAGTTACAGAAATTATAGGATTGGTTTTATATTTCAAAACTATAATCTAATTATGCATCAATCTGTTCTTTCAAATGTTGAAATAGCACTTACTTTATCTGGTGTATCAAAATCTGAAAAAAAGAAAAGAGCAAAGCAAGCACTAGAAAAAGTAGGCTTAAAAGAACATATGAATAAAAAGCCAAACCAATTATCTGGTGGGCAAATGCAAAGAGTTGCAATTGCAAGAGCTATTGTTAACAATCCTGACATCATACTAGCAGATGAACCAACTGGAGCTTTAGATTCAGAAACAAGTATTCAAATAATGGATTTACTGAAAGACCTATCAAAAGATAAATTAGTTATTATGGTTACACATAATCCAGAATTAGCAAAAAAATATTCAACAAGAATAATTGAATTAAAAGATGGAAATATATTAAACGATAGTAAACCTGTTAAAAAAGTAGATAATAAAAAAGAAGCAAAAAAAATAGCACATACTTCTCTATCTTTTTTTACTACTCTACAATTATCATTTAATAACTTACTAACTAAAAAAGGAAGAACATTTTTGACTGCCTTTGCAGGATCAATTGGAATTATTGGAATAGCCCTAATCTTATCATTATCTAATGGAGTTTCAAATTATGTTAATGATATAGAACGAAATTCATTATCAGATTTTCCAATTTCACTTGAAGAAAGTAGTTATGATCTTTCAAATATAATGGCACTTCCAAGTGAGGTAATTACTGATGAAGAAAATTTAGATAGTAATAAAATATATTCTGATGATGATATTGGCGAACAAATAAAATTTCTTACAAAAGATGTAATTAAGAAAAATAATTTAAAAGAATTTAAAAAATATATTGAAAGTCATGATGAATTTAGAGAAAACTCAACAGCAATACAATATGGCTATGATTTAGATTTGCAGATATATTCTACTAATAATTCAAGTTATACAAGAATAAATCCAAACACATTTAATTTATCAGAAGACTATAATATGGATAATGATGAATCTGGTATATCACTTAACTATGCTAGTGCAACAGAAAAAACTTTATTTGAAGAATTAATTGATAACAATAACATTCTTAACGACAATTATGAAATACTAGCTGGAAAATTGCCAGAAGAATATAATGAAATTGTTCTTATTGTTGGTAAAAACAACAAAGTTCCAAATTCTGTCCTATATTCATTAGATTTAAGAGATCGAGCTGAATTATCTAGTTTATTAAATAGTGATGACATAAAAATAGAAACAAAATCTTATTCATATGAAGATATTTTAAATACAAAATATAAACTTGTTTTAAATACAGATTATTATAAAAAAGAAAATGGTGTTTATAAAGATTATTCTAATGATCAAGAATACATGAAAAATCTTGTTAATAACGGTTTAGATATAAAAGTTGTTGGTATTTTAAAAGACAAAGAACAGGAAAGCTATGGAATGATTGGATATAGACATTCACTAACAGAATATGTAATAAATAGTATCGCTAAAACTGATATTTATAAAGAACAAACAGCAAATAAAGAAATAGATATATTAACAGGTGAAAAATTTGATGGGTATGTAAATACTTACGAAGCTAATTGTAAAAAATTAGGAATCGCAGATTTAGACAATCCTTCAAGCATAAATATATATCCAAAAAACTATGATTCAAAAAATACTTTGATACAACTTATCGACACATATAACAGTGAAAATAGTAAAAATGGCAGAGATGATTTAGTTATTAGTTATACAGACTTAATAAAAACAGTCATTGGTGGCATAACAGGAATAATAAAAGTTGTATCTATGGTCTTAATTGCATTTGTTGCAATAAGTTTAATCGTTTCTAGTATAATGATTGCAATTATTACATATATAAGTGTTCTAGAAAGAACTAAAGAAATTGGTATTTTAAGAGCTATTGGTGCTAGTAAAAAAGATATTACAAGAGTTTTCACGTCAGAAACAATTATCGAAGGATTTATTGCAGGCATATTAGGAATTGGAATTACATTATTACTATGTCTTCCTATAAATGCAATTGTTGGTGTTTTAGCAGAAATCAATAATATTGCTGCATTACCAATATTAAGTGCAATAATACTTGTTATATTCAGTATACTATTAAATATTATTGCAGGCCTAATACCAGCTAAAATGGCAAGTAAAAAAGATCCAGTAGAAGCATTAAGAAGTGAATAAAATTTCATACACAAGATCATAAAAAAATCAACCTTATAAAATAGGTTGATTTTTTTATATAATAGGAAAATTTTCTGAATTTCCTATTATATAAAGGCTTCGCCCAATTTGCACACAAATTTTTTATACTCCAAGAATTAATATTGCTATATTAAAAAATAACATTACAGAACAAGTATCAACTATCGTGCTAATTATTGGAGCTGCCATAACTGCTGGATCTAATTTTATCTTTTTGGCAACAATAGGAAGTATACAACCAAGCGATTTTGAAAGTATAGTTGTTCCAATTAAAGTGAAACCAACAGTTAGTGCAATTTTCATATCATTATATTGAAGCATTGTTCTAATAAAGTTAGCAATAAAAAGTCCGATTCCAACAATAACTGCAATTCTTACCTCTTTCCACCATACTTTAAGTATGTCTTTAGTTTTTATCTCATCTTTTGCTAAACCTCTAATTACAAGTGTAGAACTTTGTGATCCACAGTTTCCACCAGTATCCATTATCATTGGAATAAAAGCTACTAAAAGTGGTATTGATGCAAATGCGTTTTCATAGTTTGTAATAACTGCACCTGTTAATGTTGATGAAATCATAAGAAATAAAAGCCAAAAAAATCTGTTTTTAGCATGTTTAAAAACACTTGTCTTAAAATACGTATTTTCAGCTGGAGTAATAGCAGCCATTTTTTCAAAGTCTTCTGAAACCTCATCTATCATTACTTCCATAGCATCATCAACTGTAACGATTCCTACAAGTCTATTTTCTCTATCCACTACCGGCATAATATTTACATCATATTTTTGAAATTTTTTTGCCACATCTTCCTTATCTTCAGTTGTTACTACACTTATAGTATCTGTGTCCATTAAATCTTTTATTGAATCATCCTTACTAGCAAATATTAAATCTCTTAATTTTACTTCTCCTATAAGTTCCCTTGTCATTGTTAAAACATAACATGTATAAATATTATCAATATTTCCTATTTTTTTAATCTTTTCAAATGCTTGTGTAACTGTCATATTTTCTTTAAGGTCAACAAACTCTGTAGTCATAATGCTTCCAGCACTATCTTCAGGATAATTCAATAGTTCATTTATAATATTTCTGTCACTATTATTCATATTTTTCAAAATACGTTTTACAACATTTGCTGGCATTTCTCCAATTAAATCTGCTGTATCATCCATAAATAGTTCATCTATTACTTCTTTTAATTCTTTATCTGTTAAAGCATTTATTAGTTTTTCTTGCATATCAGGTTCTAAATACGCAAATACATCTGCAGCTTTATCTTTGGATAATAATCTGTAGACAACAATAATATCTTCTTCATTTAACTGTTCTAATATTGTCGGTATATCAGCACTATTCATCTTTTCTAATAAGTTATGAAGTTCAATTATATTTTTCTCCTTCAATAGTTCTAATACTTTTTCTATCATTTTATAATCCTCCTTTTCATATTTTAGCTGCAAGACCTTTATATAATAAGAATTTGCGAAAAAACTTTCTATTATGCAAAAAAACTTCCTATTATAGAACAAAAGTGGACAAAAAATGATCTGCAAAAGAAAAAATTATTCTGAATTGTCCGCGTCTTTGTTCGCCCGAGAAAAATTGTATAACAATTTTTCTGTGGAATGCTTTATCTTATAGGAAGTTCAGAGAACTTTCCCATAAGATAAAAAACTTGTCTACTCGCATGTGCAGTGACAAGTTTTAAAAACATTATAAAAACTTATTTATCACCGTACAAGTTTTAGCATATCTAGGGCTGTGTAGTTGCATTAGAATATGCCTTGAATTCGACATCTTCTGCTAACCAGCTTTATAAGTGTCTCCACTTTTGTGCGGTAGCAACCCGTATCCCTATATAGCCTCACCTACCGAGTAACTATTTACATTTTTTAGTGTATCATTATTTAAAATTTATGTCAACCTATAAGAGCATTATTTCTTTTATTTTTTCAAATAAATTATTTTCAATAATCTAAAAATCAACCAATATTTAATCTATCAAGATTTTATTATCATCTTTGTATAAGAAACTAAACCTTTATATAATAGAAAGTGACTGCAAATTTTATATAAATCGTACAAAGGAGAGCTATATAGCTCCCCTTTGTAATGTACATATTAACGAATTAGAAAATCTTTTTGCAAAATGTTCCTACACGTACCGCCAATGGTACTCTTTCCTCGTCCACATCTTCAGGCCGTGTATTTACCTTTTTTGTATAGTCAAGTTCTTCACTGACTTTTTCAAGGGACTCCTTTGTTACATTCAAGTCCACCTGATCCTCGAACATCTTGTGAATGCGAAACTCGACACAATTCGCCCACTTCTCCGGCTCTGTTTCACGCATAAGCAGCGATTGAATAACAGTATTTGACGCATACGCCATAAATGCAAACGGTTCCTCCAATGTATACCGACCCGACGGCTTAATCCATATTTCATTCTCAGGAATTCCTCCGCAAAGGAAACCATGCAAAGTGTAACCAGGATTCTCGTCCTCAAATCTCGTACGAAGACTTCTGAACAGGACAACTCTAGGGTCGACTTCAGGCAGTTCAGCCTCCCAGTTTCCTTCCTTGTATCTGCTAAATGGACAGTTTTCCACTACGCACTGTGCACACTTAGCCTCAGAAGGCATATAGCCACACGCCCTATAAAAGCCACGGCAAGACAATATCTTAAGATAACGTCTAACCTCTTCACTGCGATTTACAATATCAACAGGCTGATAATAGCCTCCTCGCAGCATTGAGCCACCACCCCAGTAATACCCAACCTGCCAGTTGGCCGAGGTGATATAATCATGCGCAGAAACATTTCCAGAAGAAATTGCCCTAAAATCGGCTGGACTAATGTCCACACAAAAGGGTCCCCTGTAGTGATTCAAAATCATTGGTGCGCCATCCTTTGGTGCCTGTGTGTAGTAGTACCGCCCAGTTGCACATGGATGTATATGATCCGTGCTAATAGGCTGTCCTACAAGCTTACTCAGTTCCATAGCGAAGCTTTGGACATTGTTGTTTTCCATGCTATTCTCCTTTTCTTTTCAATGTACACCTTTTTAACGGTTACTCTTAAATAATTATTTTACTAGTCAGTTGCAATTCCATAAGGTGCAAAAAGAGTCCAACTAAAAAGTAAACTGTCGATTATTATATTATAAATTTACATAAAAAGTCAATGTTTATAGGTAATCAAACATTTTTTAGCTATAATATTGTATTCTGACAATTTAATTATATTTTTTTGTCTATTTTATATGTTTCAAAAAAAGAAAACTCCCACCTGTTGGTGGGAGAAAGATGTTATATCTTTTTTCTAATCATGTTCTCCTATCTGTCCACACTTACAATGTACAAGCTGTTACAGGTAACTACGTAATAGATATGATTACCTATGTCGAGTACCTCCTTAACAGTGCTTGTTCTCCAATCTACGGTCCTAACATCCCCATTTCTATTTATAATTTTCTTGCAGATGTAGTTTTCACCTACAACAGGAACGTACCGACCAATGGCCATGTAAGTTTTGGCTTCAGGAGCTGCAATAGCATTAAATTCTTTCATGCTTTTTCCTCCTGCGTACTAACGCCTAATGTGTTGTTTACGGGTTGCAAAATGGAGTCATAACAAATGCTATCACATACAATTATATCACTATTTACATAATATTTCAATTTACTAGCAATTAATTGATACCAGTAAATTGGTCTATTCTACTAATATTGCTATTTTTACAAGAAACACATCCATTTTGAAAACCTACTTTAAATAAAAAAATGAAACCACATTTTCTCTGTGATTTCATTTTTTTGGTGGTGCGCCCTCAAGGATTCGAACCTTGGACCCACCGGTTATGAGCCGGTTGCTC
>CANQAH010000007.1 GCA_947588885.1 uncultured Clostridia bacterium | reverse complement strand
GTTTTCTATTTTTATTTTTCTATTTTTAGTTTTTAATTTTTATTTTTCAATTTTTAGTTTTTAAGTTTCTGTTTTTAATTTTTAATTTCTGATCTTATTTTTAATTTATATTTTTTATTTATTAATTTTTCCTATTTGGATTTATTTCTGTTTTTGACTTTATTTTTTTACAATTTTTATTCCCATTTTTAATCCTATGCCTGCACACAAATTTTTTTATTATATTAGTTAATTGCATGGCTCTCCATTGTTAACGTAATCATTTCCATTTTGTTTTATATTCCTATTTACCCTTACTGAAAAAAAATTTTTAATTCTTATATCACTACATATACTAAGTAAAAATTTAATTCCTACTTAATTAAATTATATTTATTTTTTTACTCTATTTAACATCTTTTTTTACTAAAAATATTTAACTAGATTTTCACTTTTTATCTTTTTGGCAAAATTTTTTGAGCCAATTTGAAAAGAGTTTTATTACAATTTTGTATTATTACTTTTTAATTTAGAAATTAATTTTTTATTCACTAAATTTATCATTTTATTTTTTTCTTTCTAATTTTTAATCATTAATTTTCAACTTCTAATTTTTTAATTTCTAATTTTCAATTCTTAATTTTTAATTTCTGATTTTTGATTTCTAATTTTTGATTTTTATTTTTGATTTTTAATTTTTTGATTTCTGATTTTTGATTTCTGATTTTTTAATTTTAATTTTCGATTCTTATTTTTTAATTATTATTTTTATTTTTGATTTTTATTATTATTTTTATTTTTAAATTTTGGATTTTTAATTTTAATTTTTATTTTTGATTTTATGATTTTAAAATTTTAAATTTTGATTTTCAATTTGCTGTTTTCAATTTTTAATTTTCAAATTTTAGTTTTTAATTTTCTGTTTTTAATTTTCTGTTTTTAATTTCTAATCTTATTTTTAATTTATTTTTTATTTATCAATTTTTCCTTTTTGGATTTATTTCTGTTTTTGACTTTATTTTTAATTTTTTTCTTTTTTACAATTTCTAATACACTTTTTTAATTCTATACTTACACACAAATTTTTTATTATATTAGTTAATTACATGGCTCTCTATTGTTAACGTAATCATTTTCATTTTGTTTTATATTCCTATTTACTTTTACTGAAAAAAATTTTTCTAATTTCTATAACACTACATATACTAGATAAAATCTTGATCCATACTGAATTATTTTACATTTATTTTTTTTACTCTATTTAACATCATTTCTATCAAAAAAATTTAACTGAATTTTTTCTTTTTATCTTTTTGGCAAAATCATTTTTAACAAATTTGAAAAGAGTTTTATTACAATTTTGTATTATTACTTTTTAATTTTTTTATTTAGAAATTAATTTTTTATTCACTCACTTTTATCATTTTGTATTTTTATTTTCTTATTTTTAACTTTTAGTTTTTGATTTCTAATTTTCAATTCTTAATTTTTAATTTCTGATTTTCGATTTTTAATTTTCGATTCTTATTTTTTAATTTCTGATTTTCGATTTCTAATTTTCGTTCTTTAATTTTTGATTCTTAATTTTTAATTTCTGATTTTCAATTTTTATTTTTACTATTAATTTTGATTATTATTTTTTAATTTCTATTTTTAATTATTTTTATTTCCAAATTTTTATTTTTAAATTTTTATTTTAATTTTTATTTTAATTTTTATTTTTAATTTTTTATTTTAATTTTTATTTTTAATATTAATATTAATTATTATTTTTTAATTTCTATTTTTAATTATTTTTATTTTTATTTTAATTTTTATTTTAATTTTCGATTTACATTTTTTATTTTATATCTTTTATTTTCGATTTTTAATTTTATGATTTTAAAATTTTAATTTTTGATTTTCAATTTTAAATTTGCTGTTTTCAATTTTTAATTTCTAATTTTCAATTTTTAGTTTTTAATTTTCTGTTTTTAATTTCTAATCTTATTTTTAATTTATTTTTTTATTTATCAATTTTTCCTTTTGGATTTATTTCTATTTTTGATTTATTTTTTAATTTTTTTCTTTTTACAACTTTTAATCCAATTTTTTAATCCTATACCTGTACACAGATTTTTTATTATATTAGTTAATTACATGACTCTTCACTGTTAACGTAATCATTTTCGTTTCATTTTATATTCTTCTTTACTTTTACTGAAAAAAATTTTTCTAATTCCCATAATACTGTATATTCTAAGTAAAAACTTAATCCTTACTTAATTATTTTATATTTATTTTTTTAACTCTATTTTATATCTTTTTTACTAAAAATTTCTAACTGAATTTTCTCTTTTTATCTTTTTGGCAAAATTTTTTAAGCAAATATGAAAAGAGTTTTATTACAACTTTGTATTATTACTTTTTTAATTTTTTTATTTAGAAATTAATTTTTTATCAACTCAATTTTATCATTTTATATTTTTACTTTTTAATTTTTAGTTTTTGATTTCTAATTTTCAATTCTTAATTTTTATTTTCTGATTTTTGATTTCTGATTTTTGATTTCTAATTTTTGATTTTTAATTTTTAATTTTTGATTTTTAATTTTTGATTTCTGATTTTATAATTTTAATTTTCGATTCTTATTTTTTAATTATTATTTTTAATTATTATTTTTAATTATTATTTTTATTATTATTTTTATTATTATTTTTATTATTATTTTTATTTTAATTATTATTTTTATTTTTATTTTAATTATTATTTTTTATTTTAATTATTATTTTTATTTTAATTATTATTTTTATTTTTAAATTTTTATTTTTTAATCTTTTATTTTAATTTTTGATTTACATTTTTTATTTTCTATCTTCTATTTTTAATTTTATGATTTTATGATTTTATGATTTTAAAATTTTAATTTTTGATTTTCAATTTTCTGTTTTAATTTCCGATCTTATTTTTAATTTATATTTTTGATTTTATCTTTTTCTTACTACAATTTTTAATACATCTTTTTCATTTTATACCCATTTTTACTGAAAAAAATTTTCTAACTTTTATAACACTGTATATACTAAGTAAAAACCTTATTCTTATTTAATTATTTTATATTTATTTTTTAACTCTATTTAACATCTTCTTTAATAAAAATATTTACCTGAATTTTTTCTTTTTATCTTTTAGGCAAAATTTTTTTAAACAAATTTGAAAAGAAATTTTATTATAACTTTGCGTTACTACTTTCTAATATCTTTATTTAGAAATTAATTTTTTATTCACTAACTTTTAGCATTTTATATTTTTACTTTCTTATTTTTAATCATTAATTTTCAATTTCTTATTTCTAATTTTTAGTTTTTGATTTTTAATTTCTAATTTTCATTTTTCATTTTTAACTATTAATTTTTATTTTCTATTTATTTTTAATTTTATAATTTTAAAATTTTACTTTTTGTATTTAATCTTTATTTTCTATTTTTAATTTTTGATTTTTCATTTTCAATTTTCTGTTTTTAATTTCTAAGTTCTGTTCTTATTTTTAATTTATATTTATATTTTTTATTTATCAATTTTTCCTTTTTGGATTTATTTCTGTTTTTGACTTTATTTTTAATTTTTTTCTTTTCACAATTTTTAATTTTATAACTGCACACAAATTTTTTATTATATTAGTTAATTACATGACGCTTTATTATTAACATATTCTTTTTTATTTTACTTTATATTCATCTTTATTAGGAGTTTTTATTACAAATTTGCATTACTACTTTCTAATTTCTCTATTTAGAAATTAATTTTTTATTCACTAACTTTTCATTTTATATTTTTACTTTTTTATTTTTAATCATTAATTTTCAATTTCTTATTTTTAATTTTAATTTCTGATTTTCAATTCCTAATTTTTATTTTTTAATTTCCAATTTTTAATTTTCAGTTTTCATTTTTAACTATTAATTTTAATTATTATTTTTAATTTTTAAATTTTTATTTTGTATTTACTTTTTATTTTTAATTTTATAATTTTAAAATTTTATTTTTTGTTTTTAATTTTTATTATCTATTTTTAATTTTATTTTTAATTCCTAATCTTATTTCTATCTTATATTTTTTTACAAACGATATTGATTTAACATTAGATTTTAGTTTTAAAGTATTTTATCTTCATTTATAATTTATTTTTAATTATTATATTAAATTTTTTAAGGAACGAAATTCAATTATAAGCGTTTTTTATTTTAATTTAATATAATTACTCATTTAATAAAGAAAAAACTTTTTAAATTGATTCTAAAAAATAAATCTTTAAGATCCATTTTCATGCAATTATACAATACATTTTCTACAAATTTGGCAAAGCCTTTGTATAATAGGAAATGCGGATCACTTTCTTATAACATAAAAAAGCATAGAAATATAATTTCTATGCTTTGGCGGAGAATGAGGGATTTGAACCCTCGCGGCCCTAAACGAACCCTAACAGTTTAGCAAACTGTCCCCTTCAGCCACTTGGGTAATTCTCCATAGGCTGTTATTTATTATAATATAGATATGTGCAACAGTCAAGAAAATAAAATAAAATATTTTGACAAATTTCACTTTTACTGATATATTATTGTAAAATTTTATTATAAGGAGATAATTATGTTTTGTAGTAAATGTGGTAATGAAATACCTGATAATTCATCATTTTGCCATTTCTGTGGAAATACAGTCAATAATGAAGTAATCATTGGTGGACATTCTGATGAATCACAAAACTTTCAGGAATTTACAGAAGAACAAAAAAGTTCTACAGAAGTTTCAGAAAAAATTCATATATTTGCTTTAACTGGCTTTATAGTTTCTTTATCATCACTTTTAATTTCTTTATGGGGAATCACGCCAATTGTTGGAATAGTTTTCTCTGCTATAGCTTTTTATCAACTAAAAGATAAACCAAAATGTTCAGATAAAAATTTTGCAATAGCTGGTCTTGCAGTTGGAATTGCAGTTTTAGCATTCTCTATAGTAGTTGATATTATTGCCTGCTCAGCAATAATAGCTATATTATAATTTTATATTTTATTTTGTATATAAACAAAAAAGAATAGATTAATCTATTCTTTTTTTATTGGCGGAGAGGGTGGGATTCGAACCCACGGTAGGCTATAAACCTACGCCAATTTTCAAGACTGGTGCCATAAACCAACTCGACCACCTCTCCTCGTCAGACAAGTAATAGTTTAACACTCAATCGGTTAATTGTCAATATAAAAATTCATTTTTATTGTAATTTTGCTTTAGATATAGCTTCCACTTCTTCTTCTGATAACGTATATTTAGAATTACCATTTTCAATGGATTTAGCATATACATTACTTGAAGTTCTACCATATATAGCATTAATAACTATTCCGTTCTCTTCCTCATCTAACATAGCTAAAGCAAAGCTTAAATTACTTCCTACATCATCAAAAGCATTATATCTGACTATTCCTATCTTTTGTGTACATCTTTTTAATTTTCTTTCTAAGTTTACATAATCAGATTTTATAATTTTATTTTCTTCATTTACATTATTAACCATTTCTATAAAATTCTTTAAAGTTTCTTCTATACTTGATTTATCATCAAACTTAGAAATAAAAGACTTATATCTTTTATCTAAATTTTCTACTTTTACCATTAATAATATAAAAATCAATAAGAAAACTATTAATACCGTAATCATTAAAGTTACTGGAATTTGAATCATTTTAACATCCTATCTCCTATTTTAATAAATCTAGTATGCGCTCTAAATCATCATTTGATGCATATTCTATAATAATTTTTCCTTTTCTTTGGCCTGCATTTAATTTTACTCTCGTTCCAAAAAAACTTTGAAAGGTGTTTTCTATATCTCTGTAAATAGGTTCATATTTCTCATTCTTTTTAGGCATAGTTTTCCTTGATTTCGTCTTTTTTTCTGCTTCTCTAACACTATCACCAGATTCAATCATATAAAGTGCCATATCATACTGTTTATCAGGGTTATCAAAACCTAATAAAGCCTTGCAATGTCCTTCTGTTAACTTTCCTTGTAATGCAAGATCTATAACTCTCTCATCAAGATTTAATATTCTTAAAGTATTTGTTACTGTACTTCTTCCTTTTCCAATAATTTCTGCCACTTGCTGTTGCGTTAAATTGTATTGGTCCATTAATAATTTTATTCCTCTTGCTTTTTCAATTGGATTTAAATCTTCTCTTTGAATATTTTCTATTAATGCTATTTCTTTATTTTTTTGTTCATCATTTTCTCTCACAATTGCTGGTATTTCAGTAAGTCCTGCCTTTTTTGAAGCTCTCCATCTTCTTTCACCAGCAACAATTTTATAATAATCTCCTTCTGGAGAAACAATTATTGGTTGTATAACACCATATTTTTTTATTGATTCTGCTAATTCACCCAATGATTCCTCATCAAAATTTCTTCTTGGTTGATCTTTATTTGGCTCAATTTCAGCTAATTTTAAATTTTGAATAACTTCATTTTCACCTTGTTCTTCAGATATATTCGTAGAAAACAATGCATCTAATCCCTTACCTAATCCTGTTTTCTTTGCCATTAAAATCCCTCCTATTTCATATGTTTAGCTTTTTCCCTGTTTTCTTGAGCTTTTAAAAACTCCTTTGCCAATTTTTCATAACATTTTGCACCTTTTGATTTTGAATCATATACTGTAATTGGCATTCCATAACTTGGAGCTTCACTAAGTCTTACATTTCTTGGTATAACCGTTTTATAAACTTTATCCTCAAAATATCTTTTTACTTCCTTAACAACCTGATTTGATAAATTAGTTCTTATATCATACATTGTTAAAATAGCACCTTCTATTTCTAATGATTTATTTAAATGCTTTTTAACTAAATTTATCGTATTAATAAGTTGTCCCAATCCCTCTAAAGCATAATACTCACACTGTACTGGAATCATAACTGAATTTGCAGCTGTAAAAGAATTCAATGTAATAAGTCCTAATGATGGTGGACAATCAATAAAAATATAATCGAATTTTTCCTTTATATCTTCAAGTTGCTCTTTCATTCTATGTTCTCTTGACATTTGTGAAACTAATTCTACTTCTGCCCCAGCAAGATTCATATTTGAAGGGCATATTTTAAGATTTTTTTCTAAAGTATCTTTCAATATATCTTCAATAGACTCTTCATTTACAAGAACATCATATAAAGATTTTTCTATATTTTTTTCAAGTCCTAATCCGCTTGTTGCATTTCCTTGAGGATCTGCATCAATTAGTAAAACTTTTTCTCCTTTTTTAGCTAATATTGTGCATAAATTGACTGCAGTTGTAGTCTTTCCGACTCCTCCTTTTTGATTAGCGATTGCAATAATTTTTCCCAAAATTTATCCCTCCAATCTTTCTTTATAATAATATAAAATTAATTATTCCATGTCAATAAATTTTTTCACATTTTCTATTCATAAATATAGAAATTTTATTAAAACTTCTCTATTTTCAATACATTACAATTAAAAAATATTATTAATATAATTTTCTTTAATTCTATTTAAATAATAAATTTCTAAAATAATTTATCTATAATATTTTTTTGAATAATGGCAGACATTTTATATGAAATACTATATAAATTTATTGCAAAGTCCGCGTGTTTGTTCTATGCGCCAAATTTTTATTAAAAAAATTTGTGTGCAATTGGGGCGAAGCCTTTATATAATAGGAAATGCGGAGCAATTTCCTATTATATAAAAAAAGAAGATAAATTCTTTATCTTCTTAAAAAAATATTTGCAATTATTTTCAATTTTCATGTGTTTTGTCCACAACCTATCCACAGGTTTTTTGTGGAACATTCCATTTTTTATTTTTATTTTATAGGTTCTTTTAAGGCTTTTCCTTGTTTTCTTGGGTATATTTGTTCGGTATTTTTTTCTTTTATAATATATATTAATGTTCTTGTATTTCCACATATATTATAGTCAAAAATTTTTTCTATTTTTCCACCTAATTTTATAATTGCGTTTTTTGCGCCATCTACTTCTTCTCTACCAGTTGGACCTTTAAAACAAATACATTTTCCTCCTAATTTTATAAATGGTAACATATATTCAACAAGCGTATTCATATTAGCAACTGCTCTAGAAATAGCAATATCAAATTGCTCTCTGTATATTTTCTCATGTGCAAATTCCTCTGCTCTAGCATGTTTAGCTTCTATATTTTCAAGCTTTAATTTTAAAATTGTATCATTCATAAAATTAACTTTTTTATTCACAGAATCAATTAAAAGGAACTCACTATTGTCACATAATATTTTTAATGGGATTCCAGGAAAACCAGCCCCAGAGCCAATATCTATAATTCTTTTTTCCTTTATTTCATCTTTTATAATTACTGAATCTAGAAAATGTTTAATAATAATTTCTTTTTCATCTTTGATTGCAGTTAAGTTCATTTTTTCATTCCATTCCAAAAGATTTCGCATGTATAAATAAAATTTATTGCATTCTTCTTCAGAAATTGAAATATTATTTTCTATTGCTTTTTCCTGAAAAAAATTTTTAAATTCATCAATATTCATTTTAATATTCCTCTAATTTTTTCTACTCTTTCTTTGTTCCAAATACACTAATAGTACAGAAATATCAGCAGGTGAAACGCCTGAAATTCTTGATGCTTGGCCAATTGAGTATGGTTTAATTTTATTTAATTTTTGTCTAGCTTCTATTCTGATTCCCTGAATTTTTTCGTAATCAATATCTTCTGGTAAAATTTTTCTTTCTAATTTTTTGAAACTTTCTACCTGTTCTTCCTGCATTTTTATATACCCTTCATATTTTACCATAATTTCAACTTCTTCACGAACTTCTTTTGATAATTCCATTCTTTCATCATCTATCTCTTTTAAATCTTCATATGTAAGTTCTGTTCTTTTTAATAATTCAGATAATCTTACTCCTCCAGCAATTTCAGATGAGTTATGTTCTTTTAAAAATTCATTTACTACCTTTGTTGGTTTTATAATCTTCTCCTCTAATCTTCTCTTTTCCTTTTCAATTGCTTCTTTCTTTTCTAAGAATCTATTATATCTTTCATCTGATATTAATCCAACATTATGACCAATTTCAGTTAATCTCATATCAGCATTATCTTGTCTTAATAAAAGTCTATATTCTGCCCTTGAAGTCATCATTCTATATGGTTCATTTGTACTTTTTGTAACTATATCATCAATTAATACACCAATATACGCATCAGATCTATCCAAAATAACAGGCTCTTTACCTTTTAGCTTCTGGGCCGCATTGATTCCTGCAATTATTCCCTGTGCTGCAGCTTCTTCATATCCAGAAGTTCCGTTTATTTGTCCAGCAAAAAACATTCCTTCAATATTTTTAAGTTCAAGAGATCTTTTTAATTGAGAAGGTTCAATACAATCATATTCAATAGCATATGCTGGTCTAGTAAATTCACAATTTTCAAGACCAGGTAATGTCCTATACATAGCTATTTGCACATCTTCTGGTAATGATGAACTCATTCCTTGAATATACATTTCATCAGTATCCATTCCCAATGGTTCCACAAAAATTTGATGTCTTTCCTTATCAGCAAATCTTACCACTTTATCCTCAATTGATGGACAATATCTTGGACCTGTTCCTTCAATTTTTCCAGCATATAATGGCGATCTATGCAAATTTGCTCTAATTATTTCATGTGTTTTTTCATTTGTATATGTTAAATAACAAGGTTGTTGATTAAAGTCTTTCATTTCATCTTCAAATGAAAATGAAGGAACATTACTATCTCCGTCTTGCCTTTCCATCTTTGAAAAATCAATACTTTTTTTATTAATTCTCGCTGGTGTACCTGTTTTAAATCTGACTAAATTTATTCCCAACTTTTTTAATACTTCTGAAAGCTGATTAGCTGGAAATACGCCATCTGGCCCACTTTCACAAGAATATTCTCCAACAAAAATTTTTCCTTTCAAATATGTACCTGTAGCTAAAATTACACTATCAACCTCATAAATTGCTCCCATATTAGTTTCAACAGCTGTTACTTTTCCATCTTTTGTTTTTATGTCAACTATTTCTCCTTGTTTTAAATACAAATTTTCCTGTTTTTCTAATGTATGCTTCATTTCTGCTTGATATTTTTTTCTATCGGCTTGTGCCCTCAAAGAATGAACAGCTGGTCCTTTTGAAGTATTAAGCATTTTAACTTGTATCATCGTTTTATCAATATTTTTCCCCATTTCTCCGCCAAGAGCATCAATTTCTCTTACAAGATGCCCTTTTGATGAACCTCCAATATGTGGATTACAAGGCATATTGGCAACACATTCTAATGTAATTGAAAAAATCAATGTTTTCAAACCTAACCTAGCTGCAGCTAAAGCAGCTTCACATCCAGCATGTCCTGCTCCAATAACAGCTATATCAAATTTACCTGCATAAAAACTCATTTTTACATACTCTCCCTATTTTCCTAGACAGAATCTAGAAAAAATTTCTTTTATTATATCATCTGTTACAGTTTCACCTGTAATCTTTCCTAATTCTTCTAAAATCCCTTTTATATAAATAGACACTATATCTATTGGCATTCCACTTTTTATTGCCTCAACGGCCTTTTTAAGTGATTCTCTTGCCTTAATTATTAATGCTTTATGTCTTGTATTTATTACAAGCATCTCTCCATCAGTTTTTATTTCGTCATTTGAAACTTGATCATATATTGCATCAAATAAATCTTCTATTCCCTCTCCTGTTTTAGTTGATACTAGTATTATTTTTTTATTCAATTTATAAAAACTCTCTTTTTCAAAATCTTTATTAATAATATCGATTTTATTTAATACAATAATCGCATTCCTATCTTTTATAAATTCAACTATCTTTTCATCTTCCTCTGTTAATGGTCTTGATGTATCAAAAATTGCAATAATTAAGTCACTTTTTTTAGCAATTTCCATTGATTTTTTTACACCAATTTTTTCGACAGTATCTTCCGTATCTCTAATTCCAGCAGTATCTATTATTTTAAAAGGAATTCCTTTAACAGAAATAAATTCCTCAATTGTATCTCTTGTTGTTCCTTCAACTTCTGTAACAATTGCTCTTTCTTCATTTAATAAAAGATTTAATAATGATGATTTTCCAACATTAGGAACACCTATAATTGCTGTTTTTATTCCCTCTTTAAGTATTTTTCCATTAATAAAAGCATTTTCTAATTTATTAAGTTTTTTTTCACTTTTTTCTAAAATATTTAATAATTCTTCATTTGTTACTTCTTCAACATCATATTCAGGATAATCAATTGAAACTTCAATGTTAGCCATTCCTTCTATTAAATCTTTTCTAATTTCCTCTATTCTTTTAGAAAGATTTCCTTCTAATTGCCCAATTGAAGCCTCTGCCTCTTTACTTGTTTTGCTATTAATTACATCAATAACAGCTTCTGCTTGAGTTAAATCTATTCTTCCATTTAAAAAAGCTCTTTTGGTAAATTCTCCTGGTTCTGCTAGTTCTGCACCATTTTTTATGCATAAATCTAATATCTTTTGCATTACAACCATACCACCATGTGAGTTTATTTCACACATATTTTCTGTTGTATAACTTTTAGGAGCAAAAAAATATGATACTAAAACTTCATCAACAAGATTATCCTCATCATAAATTTTTCCATATTTAATTGTATATCCTTTTTCACTCGAATTATTAATTGGTCTAAAGATCTTTTTTAAAATGTCAAAACATTCTTTTCCACTCATTCTAACAATTCCTATTCCACCAATTCCAGGTGCTGTTGATATTGCAACAATTGTAGACATTTATTTCTCCTTATATTTAAAATTTAAAAAAGGGCAACTATAATTAGCGCCCCATATAATAAACTATTTTTTTAAAGAAACCACTATTTTTCTATTTGGCTCTTCTCCAATACTATGAGTCTCTACCTTTGAATTTCCTTGTAATTTTGAATGAATAATTTTTCTTTCGTATGAAGTCATAGGCTCAAGAGTAATTGATTTTCTTTTTCTGATAACCGTTCCTGCAATTTTTTCTGCAAGTTCTTCCAAGTCTTTTTCCCTTTTTTCTTTATATCCTCCAATATTTAATAAGACACGTACTCTTTCATTTATATCATTATTAGCTATATTATTTAATATTGCTTGTAATGCATTTAATACATTTCCTCTATACCCTATCAAATATCCGGTGTCCTCACCTGTTATATCAACAAAAAGATCATTTTTTTCATTTTTTATAGTATACTTTAAATCTTTTGATGGCATTTCTTTAAGAAATTCATCTAAAAATTTTTTTAAATTTTCCTCTGCCTTTTTTTCTGTTTCATTAGAAATATTTATTTTTTTATTTTTTTCATTCTTTTTTACTTCTTCATTTTGAACATTTTCCTTAATTGTCATTTCTACCTTAACTACTCTAGGTGTTAATATACTAAAAAAACTTCTTTTGTCCTCTTCCTCTAATACTTTTATATCAACTTGTTTTTTAGATACCTTTAAATCTTTTAACCCTTTTTCAATAGCTTCATTTGTCGTTCTTCCTTCATATATATTAGCCATTTTTTTCTTCCTTTCTGAAAAATCAATCTTCATTTTTAATCAAAATTTTATTTAAAATAATTCTTTGTATCATAGTTATAATATTATTTATTAACCAATATAAAGCTAGTCCCAAAGGAGCAACACAAGCAACCATTACAGCCATAATTGGCATCATTATTGACATTTGTTTATTCATAGCCTCAACTGAATCAAAATCATCATCTTCATCTTTCTTTGTTAAAGCTTTTTCATCTTCATTTGCTACTTCTATAACTTTATCTTTCTTCTTTTTTCCTTGATTTGTTGTAATTTTCATTGAAATAATTGAAGATATAACATACAAACCAGGTATAATATAAACAGTCACATCTCCCCAATTTCTTGATGGAATGTTGCTTAAATCAATTCCTAAAAAATCCATTTGTATATTTATTGAATCATCATTATTTTTCTTTGCTTCTCTAATAATATCTATTTCTTTATAAGCAGATTGTTGATTTATTTCATATTTTTGCATATATTCATTAATTTGATCTGCACTTATTCTTTCCATATAAGTTAATGGTTGTCTAACCAAATAAAAAATAGAAACAAAAAGTATTAATTGTAAAATTGATGTTAAGCATCCACTAAAAGGACTCATCTTTTCATTTTTATATAAGTCTAATGTTTCTTGTCCTAATCTAACTTGGTCATTTTTATATTTATCTCTCAAATCTTTTAGTTTTTCTTGAATTCTATTATTCTTTATCAACGTTTTTTGTTGTTTTATAAAAAATGGTAATAATATTATTTGAACAGCAATTGTAAAAAGAATAATTGCTAATCCATAATTATTAACAATGTGATAAATAAAATTTAATAAATATCCAAAAATTCCTGCTAATGCACTTATTATAGCACCCATATTTCCTCCATTATCTTAATGGGTCATATCCTCCTTTAGAAAAAGGATTACACCTTAAAATTCTTTTTATGCCTAAAAAACATCCTTTTAAAAAACCATATTTTTCGATAGCTTGTATTGCATATGTTGAACATGTTGGTTCATACTTACAATGAACTCCTAAATAGCTAAAAATTGGTGAAATAAATTTTTTATATCCCCTTATAATTAATATCGAAAATTTTCTCATTACATAATTCCCGCTTTTTTGAAAATATTTATTAAATCACATTTTATATCTTTATAATTTGCTTTTTCTCCTGGTATTTTTTTCTTCCAAATAATTAAAATATTACTTGGTTTTTCAACATTTTCTTCAATTTCTGTGTATACAGCTCTTATATATCTTTTTATTTTATTTCTAATAACACTTTTTCCAACTTTTTTACTGACAACAATACCTAGCCTATTCTTTATATTTTCATTTTGAAAAATAAATATTTCTAAAAAATTTCCAGAAATATAAGTACCTTTTTTAAAAAAATATTTAAATTCATAATTTTTCTTGATTATTTCTGTTTTTTTCATATTTTTTTCCTAACAAAAATAAATAATACTTATGCACAAAAAAGGGCGTTTTCGCCCCTTTTTATTTTATGCACTTATTACTTTTCTTCCTTTTGCTCTTCTTGCTTTTAAAACATTTCTTCCAGCTCTAGTTTTCATTCTTTTCATAAAACCATGCTCTTTTTGTTGTTGTCTTTTTTTTGGTTGATAAGTTCTTTTCATTCTGCACCTCCCGTAATATATATTAATTTTATTATTAACTCAAAAGTAATTTAAATTATACAACAAAAAAGCAAAAAAAGTCAATAGTTCCTTATTTTATTTATATTTTTCGAATTTTTATTATTGACTATTAAAAAATAAATTGATATTATATGAAATGATATGATAGATAGGTTATGTTACTACGCAAATAATAAGTAGAGCAATTTAACAAAAATGTAACAAGGAGGTTTTAATATTGTTAGATAAAAATGAGCTTTTAAATCAAGCAAAAGAACTTTTAAAAAATGAAATGACAAACATTTCATATACAACATGGATAAAAAATCTTGAAATTAGAAATATCTATGACAATAAAATCGAATTAATAACAACAAATGCTATGCAAACAGATGCTATCAAATCTAGATATTATGACCTCATAATAAATACTTTTAATTTTTTAACAAATAAATCTTGGCAATTAGAAATCATAGATTCAACAGACACAAACGCATTAAATAATCAAGATGGTTATGAAAATTCATTTGACAATTTAACAACAACATTAGAATATAGTAAAACATCATTAAATCCTAAATATACTTTTGATAATTTTGTTGTTGGAAATAATAATAGATTTGCTCATGCAGCAGCTCTTGCAGTTGCAGAAGCACCTTCATCAATGTATAATCCTTTATTTATATATGGTGGAGTTGGATTAGGAAAAACTCACTTAATGCAAGCAATTGGAAACGAAATATTGAAAAGAGATAGTTCAAGAAAAGTATTATACGTTACTTCTGAAGCATTTACTAATGAATTAGTTAATGCAATTAAAGATGCTAACTATAAAAACGAATTATTTAGGAATAAATACAGAAATATTGATATTTTATTAATAGATGATATTCAATTTTTTGCTGGAAAAAATACTGCACAAGAAGAATTTTTCCACACATTTAATACACTTCATCAAAATGGAAAACAAATTATTCTATCAAGTGATAAACCACCACGTGATATAGCATTACTTGAAGATAGATTAAAATCTAGATTTGAATGGGGACTACTTGCTGACATATCAATGCCAGATTTTGAAATGAGATTAGCAATATTAAGGAAAAAAACGCAAATAGAAGGAATATTAATAGAGGACGATTACTTATCTTTAATAGCAACAAGAATAGATTCAAATATTAGAGAATTAGAAGGTGTTCTAAATAAAATTTTAGCATACACATCATTAACACATAGTCCAATAACACAAGAAATTGTTGAAAAAGCTATAAATGACGTAACTTTGCAAAAAGAAAATATTATTTCTGCAGAATATATTCAAGACGTTGTTGCAAATTATTTTAAAATAGATAAGCGTGATTTAGTTTCATCAAAAAAATCAAATGATATAACATATCCAAGACAAATAGCAATGTATTTATGTAGAACAGTTGGACAAATGTCTTTTCCTAGAATAGGTAATGATTTTGGAGGAAGAGATCATACAACAGTAATGCATGCATTTAAAAAAATAGAAAAAGAAGTAAAAGAAAACACAAATACAAAATTAATTGTGGAAAGTGTTAAAAACATAATCACAAATAAAAAATAAATTGATAATTCCACAAAAAATAAAAAAAATATAAAAAAATGTTTTATAGAACATTTTTTCTAAAAAATAAATTCATCTCTTCTTACGGAAGAGAGAGATTAGATATCAACAGCTTACTGTTAAAAACATGTTTATTTATTGTTAATTACTAAACTATTAACAATCAAAATTTAATAATGTGGAAAAAATTATTTTTTATACACAGGTTTATAAACAACATTTTTTGTACGGATTTTCAATAAAGAATTAGTTTTCCACACAATCCACAACACCTAATACTAATACTACTATATATATTTATTTAATTAATAAAAAAAGGAGTTTAAAAAAAAATGAAATTTATTTGCGAAAAAGAAAAACTTCTTAAAGGCATTAATTCCGTAATAAATGGAGTCGCATCTAAAACAACAATGCCTGTTTTAGAAGGTATACTTATTCAAACAAATGAAAAAGAAATAAAATTAACTACATATGATTTAGAAATTGGTATTGAATATATTATTGAAAGTGATGTAGAAGAACAAGGAAATACAGTTGTTAATGCAATAATGTTTACAGAAATAATAAGAAAATTACCAGAAACAGATATAACAATTTCTATTAATTCAAATAATTTATTAGAAATTGAATGTGAAGGATCTTTATATAAATTAGCAACTATGAATCCAGATGAATTCCCAGAACTTCCAAAGATAAATGTAGATAATTCAATAGAAATAGAACAAAATGTATTAAAAAATATGATTAGAAAAACAATATTTGCAGTAAGTAATGAAGAAAATAGACCAATTTTTACAGGATGTTTATTTGAAGTAAAGGATAATAAGTTAAATGTTGTTGCTGTTGATGGATATAGATTAGCATTAAAGACAAATGTATTAAATAGTGACACAACAAGCTTTAATGCAGTAATTCCAGGAAAAACATTAAATGAAATAAATAAAATTCTTTTAGATTCATTTGATACAGTAAAAATTGGAATATCAAAAAATCAAGCATTATTTGAAATGGAAAATTGTAAAATAGTTACAAGACTATTAGAAGGTGAATTTTTAAAATATGATAATGCAATACCAGCAAATTGGGAAACAAGAATAAGAGTAAATAAAAATAATATACAAAATTGTTTTGAAAGAATAATTCTAATTTCATCTTCATCAATAGAAAAAGAAAAGAAATATCCAGTAAAAATATCTATAGAAATAGGAAAAGTTGTTATTTCTTGTACAAACCAAACAGGAGATGCAAAAGAAGAAATAATTGTAGAAACAGAAGGAAAAAATTTAGAGGCAGGATTTAATCCAAGATATTTCTTAGATGCTTTAAAAGTAATAGATGATGATGAAATTTATATAGAATTTGGTACAAATATTTCACCATGTATTATAAGTCCAGTTGAAAATGATGAATACAAATATATGATTTTGCCAATAAGAATGAAGGAATAAAATGTATATAAAAAAAATTAAATTAGAAAATTTTAGAAATTATGATAATTTAGATATTGAGTTTTCAAAAGATTTTAATTTAATATATGGAAATAATGCACAAGGTAAAACAAATATATTAGAAGCAATATATATATCAGCATTAGGAAAATCTTTTCAGACAAATAAAGACAATGAATTAATAAAAATAGGAAAAGAAAAAGCAAAAGTAGAAATTGATTATGTTAGAAAAGATAGAGAAGGAACAATAAATATTGAAATATCAGATAAAAAAATATTTTATATTAATGGAATTAAACAAAAAAGATTAAGTGATATAATTGGAAAAATAAATATAGTATTATTTTATCCAGATAATATTAACATTATAAAAGATGGGCCAGCAGAAAGAAGAAAATTTCTTGATATAATGATTAGTCAATTAAAGCCAAATTATTTGCATATTTTAAATAGATATTTGAAAACATTAGAACAAAGAAATTCTTATTTAAAGCAAATTAAATTTGAAAACAAAAGAGAAGATATGCTAGAGATATGGGATGAAAAATTAGCAGATTTATCTAGTCAAATTTATAAATATAGAGAAGAATATATAGAAAAAATAAAAGAAAAGATAGAAGAAATCCACAATCAGATAACAAATTGTGGAAAAGAAGAAGAAAAAATTAAAATTTCCTTTATTTCTTCTGGTAAAACCCAAAGTGAATTTTTAGAAAAATTAAAAGAAACAAGAAAAATTGATATAAAAAGAGGATTTACATCAACAGGAATACATAGAGATGATTTTGAAATTTATATTAATAACAAAAATGTTGGAATATATGGTTCACAAGGTCAACAAAGAACAGCAATTTTATCTTTAAAATTAACAGAACTTAATATAATTTATGATGAAATAGAAGAAGAACCAATATTACTGTTAGATGATTTTATGTCAGAATTAGATGAAAATAGACGTACAAATCTAACAAAAATAATTAAGAAAAATCAAGTATTTATAACTTGTACAGATAAAATGAATTTAGATGACAAAAAAAATATAACATATCATATAGAAAATGCAAAATTATCAAAAGACTAAAATTAAGGAGGAAATCATGGAAAAATTCGATCATGAGTATAATGCAGAACAAATTCAAGTTTTAGAAGGATTAGAGCACGTTAGAAAAAGACCAGGTATGTACATTGGTAGTGTATCTATAAGAGGATTACACCATCTAGTGTATGAAATTGTTGATAATGCAGTTGATGAGGCACTTGCTGGATATTGCAAAAATATTAATATAGAAATACAACCCGGAAATGTAATAAAAGTAGAAGATGATGGAAGAGGAATACCTGTAGATATACATCCTAAAACAAAGATTTCTGCTGCAGAAACTGTATATACAAAATTAAATGCTGGTGGAAAATTTGGGGGAGATAGTGGATATAAAGTTTCTGGAGGTCTTCATGGTGTTGGTGCTTCTGTTGTTAATGCATTATCTGAATGGACAGAAGTTACAATCCAAAGAGATGGTGGAATTTATCAAATGAAATTCCAAAGAGGAAAAACAATACAACCATTAACCAAAATAGGAGATTCAGATAAAACAGGTACAAGTGTAACATTCTTAGCAGATAATACAATTTTTGAAACATTAGATTATGAATTTGAAGTATTAGAAAATAGATTTAGAGAAATGGCATTTTTAACAAAAGGATTACACATAACAATTGAAGATAAAAGAGAAGAAAGTCCTAAAAAATCTGATTTTTTATTTGAAGGTGGATTAAAATCTTTTGTAGAATACTTAAATAAAAATAAAGAAAAAATTAATACAACACCAATATATATGGAGAAAGACGGAGAACTACCAATAGAGATAGCTGTACAATATACATCATCATATTCAGAAAATATTTATTCTTTTGTTAATAATATAAATACAATAGAAGGTGGAACACACTTAGAAGGATTTAAAAGAGCCTTAACAAAGGTCTTTAATGATTATGCAAAAGCACATAATATATTAAAAGAAAAAGATAATAATTTAACAGGTGATGATATTAGAGAAGGTATAACAGCTGTTATATCTGTAAAAGTTAGAGAACCACAATTTGAAGGTCAGACAAAAACAAAGTTAGGAAATAGTGAAGTTGCAGGTGCAGTTCAAACATTAGTAAATGAAAAATTAGCAGAATTTTTAGAAGAAAATCCAAATGTAGCAAAAGCAATATTAGATAAATGTGTAAGTGCATCAAAGGCAAGAGAAGCTGCTAGAAAAGCAAGAGAATTAGTAAGAAGAAAATCAGCACTTGAAACAACTACTTTACCTGGAAAATTAGCTGATTGTTCAAGTAAAAATCCAGATGAATGTGAAGTATATATTGTCGAAGGAGATTCAGCGGGAGGAAGTGCAAAACAGGGAAGAGATAGAAGATATCAAGCAATATTACCTCTTTGGGGAAAAATGCTAAATGTTGAAAAAGCAAGAGCTGATAAAATTTATGGAAATGATAAATTAAACCCTGTTATTATTGCAGTTGGTGCTGGAATAGGAGCAGATTTTGATATAACAAAAATCAGATATGGAAAAGTAATAATAATGGCAGATGCAGACGTTGATGGTGCACACATAAGAACATTATTATTAACATTTTTCTTTAGATATATGAGACCATTAATAGAAAATGGAAACGTATATTTAGCACAACCACCATTATATAAACTTTCTAAAAAAGGGATGGATGATATATATTGTTATACAGATGAAGATTTACAAAGGAGTTATAAAGAATTAGAAGAAAAGGGTATACAAAGAGATCAGTTAGGATTACAAAGATATAAAGGTCTTGGAGAAATGAATCCAGAACAATTATGGGAAACAACAATGAATCCAGAAAACAGAATATTAATAAAAGTTACAATGGATGATGCAATAAAAGCAGATGAAATTTTTACACTTTTAATGGGAGATGAAGTTGAACCAAGAAGAGAATTTATACAAGCAAATGCCAAATATGTAAAAAATCTTGATATATAGGGAAAAATTTATAAATTTATAAATTTGGGCGAAGCTTTTCTCTTATAGGAAATTCGGAGAAATTTCCTATAAGAGAACAAAAGCGGACATTTTTATATGTCATACTATATAAATTTATTGCAAAGTCAGCGTGTTTGTTCTATGCGCCAAATTTTTATTAAAAAATTTGTGTGCAATTTGGGCAAAGCCTTTATATAATAGGAAATGCGGAGCAATTTCCTATTATAAAATAAGAGGCTAGCCCAATAAAGGACTAGCCTCTTAGCGATAAAACCCATATTAATCTACAGCTCAGACTAATTTAGATAATAGTCAAACCTAATATATATTTCTATATAAATAAGCCCTATACCACCTAAAATAATCATTTACTCGAATGCAAAAACACTTTTTTCCAGCCATATTCGTCTTAAAATTGAAGACTAATAACAACCAGTAAAAATATTAAGACACTCTTAATCTAAACTGTAATACCTATTTTTTAAACCATATACAATATCAAAATAGCTCAAAAAATAAATATTACAATCCATATCTAAACATATTTTAACCTACACTAGTAAGCTAAAATATATCACAGTTTAAACACATATAATCCTATAAAAAGAACTATAAATGTTTTTAATTCAACCAATATGAATTTTATAATAATAGTATGAACAAAAAGAAAATAAATATTCATAAAAATTTTAAAAAAAATTGTCGAAAAATGAAAGACGAAAAACGTTGACAAATCAATGAATAGAGACTATTATAAAAAATAAAGGAGGTATAAAAAATAAAAAAAACTAAAGAAAATAGTGTACAAAATTTAATTCCTATAAAAGAAATTAAAGAAAAAGGAATCATACAGTTAAAAAATGAAAAGTTTATCAAAATTATTAAAGTCATTCCAATTAATTATGAATTGAAGTCAGAATTGGAAAAAGAAGCAATTTTAAATTCATATAAAATATTTTTAAAATCATGCAATTTTAATTTACAAATTTTAATTCAAAGTAAAAAAGAAAATTTATCTAAACATTTTTTTATTCTAGAACAAGAGAAAAAGAAAAAAGAGACAAAAGAAAATATAATTTATGATAATTATATTGAATATATAAAAAAAATTAATTCAGAAAATAAATCATCTTCAAAAAATTTTTTTATCATTGTTCATCAAGATGATGATTATCAAGAAAAAAATTCCCAAAACAAATCAGAAAAAATTATTTTTGAAAACTTAAATGAAAAGTATTTCAAAATAAAAGAAAATCTAGCTAGATGCGGAAATTTCGTATGTGAACTAGAGAAAAAAGAAATTATTGATATATTATATTCGTTTTTTAACTGTAGAAAAAATTTAAAAAATTAAGGAGGTTGTGATAGAAGATAAAAATTATATATCACCAGCATATATAAATGAAACAAACCCAAAATATATAGAAATAGATGGAATTTATTATGCAGGACTTATTTGTGTTGACTATTATAGAGAATATAAAGAAATAATATTAAAAAATATAATTTCAAATAATAGTAATATGAATATATCTATTTTTTATGAAAAAAAGGACAAATATAAAACAATAAGAGATTTAACATATCATATAGGAAATGTTGGTGTTGATATTAAAAATACAAAAGAAAATGTTCAAGATATTGATATAGCTAAATATACATATGATGATGCAAAATATATAAGAAAAGAAATGCAAATAAATAATGAAGACTTATATTTACTTTATATTTATATAAACATTTATTCAGAAGATGCAAAAGAATTAGAAATAATTTTAAATAATGTAGAAGGTATATTACAGAGTAATGGAATACAAACAAGAAGAGCAAATTTTAGGCAAGAACAAGTCTTTTTTGCATGCATGCCATTTATGCAAAATAATTATGATATAAAAAATGCAAGTAAAAGAAATATATTGACAAGTGGATTAATATCTACATATCCATTTATTTCTTCATCAATATTCGATGAAGAAGGAATATTTTTTGGAAATAATATTTATAATAATTCACTAATTTTTGTTGATAAATTTAATAGAGAAAAATATAAAAATGGGAATATGTGTATATTTGGAGCAAGTGGAGCAGGAAAATCGTTTTTTACTAAATTGCAAATATTAAGAAATTGGTTAATTGGTATAGAACAATATGTTATAGACCCTGAAAGAGAATATGATAAAATTTGTGAAAATTTAAAAGGAACCATATTTAAAATAGGACCTACATCTAATACTTTTATAAATATTTTTGATATTAGAGAAGAATCAAATGAAGAAAATGCTGGTTACTTAGCAACAAAAATTCCTAAATTACTTGGATTTTTTGGCTTAATTTTTGGTGAAATGAATGAAGAGGAAAAAGCAATAGTAGAAGAAAAAATAATAGAAACATATAGAAGGAAAAATATAACTTTTGATGATAAAACGTTATATAAGGAAAAAGAAAAAGGAAAAATACAAATAAAACCTATATTTAAAGAAACAACAGAAATGCCTGTTTTAGAAGACTTTTATAATGTTTTAGAAGAAGACAAAAAGACAAAGAAATATAAAACACAACTAATACCTTTTGTAAAAGGTTCGCTAAAATTTTTAAATAATTACACTAATATAGAAATAGATAATAAACTAATTATTGCTGATATATACGAACTTGGAGAAGAAAACATAAAATATGGAATGTATATATTTACAGAGTTATTTTGGGACAAAATAAAAAAAGATAGAAACATAAAAAAGGCTATATACTTAGATGAAATTTGGAGATTAATTGGTGTAACATCAAATAAAGAAGTAGCAAATTTTATATATAAAATTTTTAAAACTATAAGAAAATATTCAGGAAGTAGTGTTGCAATAACACAAGATGTATCAGATTTATTTAGTCTAGAAAATGGAATATATGGAAAAAGCATTTTGAATAATTCTTGTATAAAAACATTTTTTTCATTAGAAGAAGATAATATAAATGTATTAGAAAAATTTACAACATTGTCAGAAAAAGAAAAAATAGAAATAAGATCATTGAAAAAAGGAGAATGCATGATGTTTATAGATCATAACCATATTTTAGTGAAGGTAAATTGTTCAGAATATGAAAAAGAAATAATATAGAGGTGAATAATAATAAAAAGAATATTAACGGCTTTAATGAATGAGGAAGTAAATAAAGAATTAAGAAAAATTGAGGGAATAGAAGTAATATCAGATGACTTACTATATCAAGAAGCTGTATTAGAAAAAGTAAAAGAAAATGAAAATATAGATTTTATATTATTAAATGAAAATTTACCTGGAGAAAAAATTGAAGATTTTATACCTAAAATAAACAAAGCAAAAATAATATTATTTATTGATAAATCAACTAGATTAGTAAAAAACATGATAGAAAAAGAAGTATATAACATATTCACAAATGGTGAAAAAACTGTGGAAGAAATTGCAGAAATTATAAAAGAAGAAAATTATGTTCAAAAATTAGAAAATGAAATAGAAAATTTAAGAAAATTAATAAACGAAAAAGAAAATAAACAAAATAACTTTAGTAAAATAGTAAAAAAAATAAAAGAAAAAGAGAACAAAATTAATAAAGGAAAAATTATCGCAGTAGCAGGAATAGCAAAAAGAGAAAAAGCAATTTTTTCAAGTACTTTATTAAAAGAATTTGAAAAAAGAAAAATGAAAAGTACAATAGTTGATTTTGAACTATTAGATAACTCAATAATAGATGTAATTGAAAATAGAAAAATAAGAGTAATAAATGCAGCAGATATAATGTTTGGTCAAAAAGACAATATCAATATAGAAGAATTAAGAATAAAAATAGACAAAATAAAGAATGAGAATGAAGTAACAATAATAAATGCTTCAGCAGAATGCTTTTTTGACTATACAAAGGCTATTTTTGAGCAATCAGAGAAAATTTTTTTAATAATAGATGATAATATAAATAATATTAAAAAAAGTGAGAAATTACTTGAAATATACACAAAAAATTGGAAAATAAAAGAAGAAAAAATAGAAATAATAATTTGCCAAACTCAAAAAGAAAAGTACTTATTACAGAATAGAAATTATTACAAATCAAAAATTTTAAGAATAATTCCAGTTTTAAATAAAGAAAGAGAAGAAAAAATAAAGAAAATAAAGTATAGAAGAAAAGATTATATAAATATAATAAAAAAAATAAGCAATGAAAAGGAGGATAATGGAACTTACACAACAATTAAGCAATAATAATGAAATAGTTAGTAAAATTCTAGATGCAACTAATAATGCATTAGAAACAGGTTTAAAGGCTATCTTACCCGATTTTATAGAAGATGATGTAATAGATATAAAAAATAAATTTTTCCAAGAAGGATTTTCAGAAGGAATAAAAGAAACAATTAATAAATTAGAAGATGTAGGAAAAAGTGTAGTAGGAATATTTACAGGAAATTTTGAATCCATAGAACAAGTAAAAAGAGTTATACAAAATAATGGTATTCTAGATGGAATTTCAGAAGTAATAGATAAAATATTAAAAAAATTACTTGATGGCAATAAAATAAGCAAAGAAATATATAACTTAATAAAAAACGGAAAAAAACAACTAATATCAACAATAGAAAAAGGATTTGAAAATTTATATAAGGAAAATTCATATAATATGGATACATTAAACCAATATTGTTCTGAATGGAAAAAACAATATAATGAAAAAGATTATGAAGGAATGGAAAACACTATGAAAAAAATAAAACAAAAACTAAGTAGCAGTAAATTAGTAGAAGAAACAATAAAACAAGCAAGAAATATAGAAAATATTCAAAATTATATTAATGAAAAAGGTAGTCTTGACGAAATATCAGATGATGAAAGAGCTTTACTAGAAAAAATAAATTAGTAAAAGAAATAAAAACAAGGCAAACAAAAAAATATAATGGTAAAACTTGCATATTTTCTTACGGTTTAGTATAATACAAGAGTATTAAGAGGATAAGAAAAGAGGTTATATAATGGACAAGCAAGAAGAAAAAATTATTGAAAGAGACATTGAAGCTGAAATGAGAACTGCATATGTTGATTATGCAATGAGCGTTATTGTTTCACGTGCTTTGCCAGATGTAAGAGATGGTTTAAAACCAGTACATAGAAGAATTTTATATTCTATGTATGAAGATGGAATAACATCAGATAAACCATACAGAAAATGTGCAAATACTGTTGGATCTGTTTTAGGACGTTATCATCCTCATGGTGATTCATCAGTTTATGATGCAATGGTAAGATTAGCACAAGACTTTTCTCAAAGATATACAATGATTGACGGTCATGGAAATTTTGGTTCAATTGATGGTGATGGTGCCGCAGCAATGAGGTATACAGAAGCAAGAATGGAAAAAATTGCTGAAGAAATGCTTGTTGATATTGAAAAAAATACAGTTGATTTTATGCCAAACTATGATGATAGACTACAAGAGCCAGTTGTATTACCAGCAAAAGTACCAGCATTACTAATAAATGGATCATCTGGAATTGCAGTAGGTATGGCAACAAATATACCACCTCATAATTTATCAGAAATTGTTGATGGAGCAATTAAAGTAATAGATGAAGATGATGTAACAAATGATGATTTAATGAAAGTAATAAAAGGTCCAGACTTTCCTACAGAAGGAATAATTTTAGGAAGAGATGGAATAAGAGAAGCATATAATACTGGAAAAGGAAAAATAACAGTTAGAGCAGAAGCAGAAATAGAAGAAATGGCTGGAAATAAAAGAAGAATAGTTGTATCTGCCTTACCTTATCAAGTAAACAAAGCAAGATTAATTGAAAATATTGCAATGTTGGCAAGAGACAAAAAAATAGATGGAATATCAGATATAAGAGATGAATCAGATAGAGAACATAAAGTTAGAATGGTTATAGAATTAAAAAGAGATGCAAATGCACAAGTAGTATTAAATCAATTATATAAAAATACACAAATGCAAATTACTTTTGGTGTAATCATGTTAGCACTAGTAAATGGAGAACCACAAATATTAACATTAAAAGATTGCTTGGTAAATTATATAGATCATAGAAAATCTGTAGTATTACGTAGAACAAAATTTGATTTAGATAAAGCAGAAGCAAGAGCACATATTTTAGAAGGTTTAAAAATTGCAATAGATAATATTGATGAAGTAATTCAAATTATTCGTTCAGCATATGATGATGCTAAAGAAAGATTAATGGAGAGATTTGGATTATCTGAAATTCAAGCACAAGCAATATTAGATATGCAATTAAAACGTTTATCAGGATTGCAAAGAGAAAAAATTGAAGAAGAATATAACCAATTAATGCAATTAATAGCTAGATTAAAAGAAATATTAGCTAGTGACAAATTAGTATATGACATAATAAAAGAAGAATTGCTAGAAATGAAAGAAAAATTCGGTGACGAGAGAAAAACTAAAATAGTTGCTGCAGAAGGTGACTTTGAGGTAGAAGATTTAATAAAAGAAGAACAAATTGTTATTGCATTAACAAGATTTGGGTATATCAAAAGATCACCAATAGATACATTTAAGAGTCAAAAAAGAGGTGGAAAAGGAATTACAGGAATGACAACAAGAGAAGATGACTTTGTAAAAGAAATCTTCACTGCATCTTCACATGATACTTTATTATTCTTTAGTAATAAAGGAAAACTTTATAGGTTAAGAGGATATGAAGTACCAGAAGCAGGAAGAACAGCCAAAGGAACAGCAATAGTAAATCTATTGAGTCTAGATGCAGACGAAAAAATTTCTGCAATAATGCCAATTCAAAATTTTGCTGATGGAAAATATTTATTATTTGCTACAAAATCAGGATTAATAAAGAAAACAGCACTAACAGAATATAATTCTTCTAGAAAGACTGGATTACAAGCAATAGTATTAAAAGAAGGCGATGAATTAATTGATGTTAAATTAACAGATGGCGAAGACAATGTTGTTCTTGTTACAAGAAAGGGAATGTGTATTACATTTGCAGAAAAAGATGTAAGATCAGTTGGAAGAGTTTCACAAGGTGTAATAGGAATTAGATTAGATCCAGATGATTGTGTAATCGGAATGGAATCAATAATAGCTAATTCAGGATCAACATTACTTGCAATTACAGAAAACGGATTTGGAAAAAGAACAGAACTTGAAGAATATAGAGTACAAATACGTGGAGGAAAAGGAGTTATAACATATAAAATAACACCAAAAACAGGAGAACTAATTGGAATCAAAATAGTAAATGACAATGATGATGTAATGCTTGTAACAGATACAGGAACAATAATTAGATTAAATGTAAAAGATATTAGTGTATTAGGACGTTCTACACAAGGTGTTACTCTTATGAGAACAAATGAAGGAAAAGTAGCAAGCATCGAAAAAATTAGTGAAGAATGTAAAGAAATGATGGATTAAAAAAATAGCTATGCATTTTGAAGTGAACCCAAATTGTTAGACAAAAAAGTTTAACAAGGAGGGTTCATTTTTTATATAATAGGAAATTGCTCCGCATTTCCTATTATATAAAGGCTTCGCCCCAATTGCACACAAATTTTTTAACAAAAATTTGGCGCATAGAACAAAAACGCGGACTCAAAAAGGTTCTAAGTAGTAAAAACATTAATATTGTCCGCTTTTGTTATATAATAGGAAAATGCTTTGCATTTCCTATTATATAAAGGCTTCGCCCCAATTGCACACAAATTTTTTAACAAAAATTTGGCGCATAGAACAAAAACGCGGACTCAAAAAGGTTCTAAGTAGTAAAAATATTAATATTGTCCGCTTTTGTTCTTTTTACTTTTTATTCTAATATCGTCTCCAAAAAATTTACAAATATTATAATTGCCAACAATTCTGGAACCTAAACGTTCATCATAATTATTAAAAATATCTTTTATTTCTAAATTTGTAGAAATAATTGTTTTTGTTATTTTTGATGATTGATTTAAAATACGAGTATTAATTATATTAAATAATTTTGTAAATTTAACTTCAGATAATGTTTCTGTTCCCAAGTCATCAATTATAAGTAAATCTACATTTAAAATATTGTCCATAAGAGTTGAATTGTTATCAAACATAGATTTAATTATCATATCTAACATTATTGGAGCAGTTTGATATAAAACAGTTTTATTTTTTTCTAATAATTCTTTAGCAATGCAATTAGATAAAAATGTTTTACCTAAACCAGTTTGACCACAAAACATAAGATTTTTTTCATCTGGATTATCAAAATTTTCAATAAACTTTTTAGAAATATCAACAATTTTTTTAATATTGTCTCTAGGAGAATATGATGAACTATAAGAAGGATCTACAGTGTCAGAGTATAAAGAAAAATTAAAAGTATCAAAATTTTCCTTTTTTACATCACCAATATTTGATTTATTATATTCTAAATCGTAAATTTTTTGTTTAATACATGAACAAAGACTATTATCCACATAACCAGTATCTTGACAAAAATTGCATTCAAAATGTGGAGATAAATAGTTTGAAGGTAAATTTAATTTTTTCAATAAGTTTTCTTTTTCTTTAGAAATTTTTTGAGTTTTCTCTTCAAGGTTTTTTACATTTTTTTCTTTTTCCTTTTGAGAAAGAAAAAGCATATTTTTTAAAGAAGATATAGAAATAGATTGTAATTCTTTTTCAAGATTTCTATATTCAACAGAAGTTTCAGCTAATTTTTGTTTCCTATTTTCTAAATCGGCTAATTCACGAGTTCTTTTAGAATCATATTCAGTTAATAATTGCTTTAAAATTGAATTATCCATAAGATCCTTTCTTAACTATTTGCATAAAGGTTGTCCAAATTGTCATAATTTCTTTGTTTTGAATTTTGATAATTTGTTTGTTTTTTCATTTCATTTATATTTTCTTGCTTTTTCTGAGATTTTTTCAAGTAATCTTCGATTTCAGAAACTGTTTTTAAATTTCTATCATACCAATCGGAAATTATTTTATTTAAATATTCAAAATTAATATTTGATTTTGTTTTTTTCAAAGCAATTTCAATTATTTCTAAAGGATAACCATAGTCAATAGCCCATTTTTGAACATAAGCATCTTCATAAACAGTCAAATTTCTATTTAATCCTAATTTTTTAATAATTGATTTTTTAAGAGCAGATACCTTTTCCTGTTTTTCATAATATTGATCTAAATCTGAAAAAGATCGAATATTATTTTTATACCAGCTATCAGCAACAACTTGTATATAATTTCGATGAAGGGCAGAATGATCAAAACAGTAATTAAAAAGAGCTAACATAACAGATTCATCGAAATTGTATTTTTTAAACCACATATCAATATCACTATACCATGATGGAGACATAATTCCTTGAAAGAATTGATTATTGATGTTTTCAATAGCTTTTGCTCTATATTGATTTTTTGCATTTTTCTTAATATCTTCAGGAGAAGAAGTTAATTTTGGAGAATATAATTTCAATAGTTCTATATCCTGTAAATTAACTAACATATAACCAGTATTTTTTTTAATTAAAACACCATTTTCTTCCCAATATTTAAATGCATCTTGGATTGTTTTTAAAGGTAGAGAAAGTTTTTTAGACAAATCATTTAACTTAACATCTTTATCATATTTTGACAAAAAAAGAATATATAAAAATATCTTTATATAATCTCCAGGAGCAGCAGAAAGATATTCTGTAAAAAAAACATCTGGAATTTCAGTATTAGAAAATAACATAGATTTATCATTTTGCTCCAACTTCATAACAAATCTCCTATCTGCTTAAAATTGATAAAATTATATCATCAAAAACAGATATTTACAAGAAAAGTTAAAATCTTTTGTCGTAAAAATAAACCTTAGGAGATAAGAAATATTTCAAAATATATGAAATGATAATAAAGATATTTTCATTAGATCGATTTAAAGATGTAAAGAGAAAAAAAGGTATAAATAATGTTATAAAAAAGTAAAATTTTATAATCATAGATTTAAATAAAAGAGAAATAAGAAAATACAAAGTAAAACCATAAAAAACATTTATAAAAATTGAAGAATAACTAAATATTCCTAATAACTTAAAAGAAAAATTATAATTTTTAGGAAAAATAAATTTCATAAAACCTCCTATTGTTGAAAAATATTTTTTATACTTGAAAGACTAGAAGAAATATCAGAAGTAAAACCAGAAGTAAAGTCTTTTACAAAAGATGATGCTTTCATCAGACAAATTAAAGAAGCTAAGTATAGTAATTTTGAAATTGTAGGATTAGTAGATGTTTGAAAAGAAAAAATAACTAAGAGAAGTATACATATAAATAATTGAGTAAATAATTGGCCGACAAAGTTTTTTAGCCATATTTTAAAAATCCATTGAGATTGATCTAAAGCAATAGACAAAAATGCAAAAGGAGAAATAAGAATTAATATTTTTATAAAAACAAATCGAACAGAATAAGTAAAAAGTAGATTAATAAAGCCAAAAGAAATAAAAGACTTTGTTATACCATCAAATGAAAAAACTGTGAAAGCAGAAGAAACATCAGTAAAAAATAATTGATGTATACGTTCATATATAAGTGAAAAAGATAATTTTGTAGAAAAAAATAAAACACCGAGTTCTCTTAAAATATCAGTTAAAATTGAAAAGAAATTAATGATATATTCACAAATATATGAAGAAAAGTGGATAAGTACAGCAGAAAAGAATAATTTTAAGAGAAAAGAAGAAGGTTTCTGAAAATTTGTAGATGTAAAATGGGAAAGTAGATAACATACAGAGTAATAAATAATAATTCCCAAAAGTAAAGCCTTAGACAAAGAAACTATACTAAAACTATTAGTAAAAATGGATGTAAAATATTTATTATCAATTACAGAATAATTAATAAAAGTTAATTCATCAAGTACAGAAAATATAGAATTATCCACAGAGACTAATAAATTATTAATAAGATTAGAAATAATTTCATTAAATAATTGTGGTATATAACTAGAATCCATAAAACCTCCTATCCAAGTAAGTTATTTATTGTAGATAAAATTAAATCTATGCATAGAATAAACGCATAAGAAAACAAAGAACCAGAAATCAGTCTTTTACCAGTACGTATACGTTCTTCGTCACCAAAACTAAATTTTTTCATTAAAACACCAGTGCCAACAGCAACAGCAGCTGCTGGAGTAGAAATTGTTATAATCCATGACTCGATTTTTTGAAAAGCGGAATTTAATGTGGATATAAGTTTTGGATATGCTGAATACGAAAAGTTAGGTATAAATAAAAAGATAAAGAAAAGAACAAAAATAATATAAAAAATTTTTTTAAAATTCAATTTATCACGACCTTTCATAATAAGTAATATGGAGTTAAATTTAATTTTTCTAGAGGAAGAATAGATGAACCATTTGAAAGAAAAGCTAGACATGAAAATGTTTCTAAATCTCGAGAAAAAAAGTTAGAATCATATATAAAATCTTTTTGATAAGAAGTATTGAAACTTTCAGAAATATTTGAATCTTTAGAAAGAAAACTATTAAATAAAAAATTATAATTTGTTTGTTTCGCATTTTCAGAGATAGTCTGAGAAAATAGTTTTTTCTCTTCTTTACCAGTTTGTTTGATTATTTCATCAATAGTAAAAGAATCATCTGTTCTAAACCAAAATTTATTAATAAGACTTTGTATTAAAACTTTAGTAGTATTAGTGTCATGCAAAGCAGACAAAAGAGATGAATAGCTCTGTGTTGCAACAATATTAATACTTTTAGCTTCTCGAGATTGAGAGAAAAATGCGGCATCATTTAAAGTAACATATTCATGATATTCATCGCAAATAAAGCAAGATGGATATATAACAGAATTTTTAGACAATTGCATAAGAATTTCTGATTGAAAATCAATTTTTAAATAAGAAGCTATTATTTTAGACAAATTATTATATTCAGAAATATTCATGTCTAAGACAACAATTTTGTGATTTTTTAAAATGTATTCAAAACCAGGAAATGTAATATCTGCAAGACTTGGACAAAAAATTCTAGAAATATCTTTATCAGAAATAAATATATTTGTTATTCTTGAAACTTCTGATTTAAGTATAGATTGAGTTCTATCATCAAGTGAAAAAAATTCGTCTTCGAAAAAATTCAAACAAGAAACTAAAGAAGATATTTGAGAATGGTCTAAAGATTGATTGTAAAAAGATTTTTTTAGGAGATTAATTTTTTCTTGATAATATGTTTTAGACATAATTAATTTATGAAGTTCAATAAAAGTAACATAGTTATTATTATATAATCTACATAGTTTAATTGCTTCTGTAAGAAGCTGTTCAGCCTTATCAATCCAATAACTTTCAGTTTGTTCAGGACTAAAGAGTAAAAGAATATTTTTTAGACGATTTGCCAAAACATGTGGCTTCAAATTTGGCTTATGCAAAGGATTATAAGTAATAGAATTATTAAGACCAATAATGAACAAATCACTGGCATGAAAGGATTCTTCACAAACCTTTTTGACAAAATGATGATAATTTCCTTTAACATCTAATATTAGAAAAGAAGAATGATACTTATTTGTGAAGTTAAGTTCAAGAAGTTGCTTAGTTAATGGATAAAGTAAAGAAGAAGTCTTACCTGTACCAATAGAGCCAGTTACAAGGACATTCTGATATAAACCACGAATAGGTAAATTTACTAAACTTTTTTTTGAATTTTTCCCGATATATAAGGAAATTTCATTATTTTTCTTGACAGATTTTTTATTATGTTTTCTATCTTTTTGAAGGAAGTTTTTAATTAGGATTCCTAAAAAAGAAAATAATGAATTAAAAATTATAATAAAAGACAAAAAGCTAATGCATATATATAATTTTTTTAAAGTCTCCCAGAAAAAAGGAAATTTATCACAAATGTTAAATGGATTATGAGCAAAAAATATAATAACTTCATTTGATGTAAAAACAGGAAACAAAAAAACAACAGAAATAAGAACAAAAATCGTTGAAAAGTAAATAGTAAAAAAACATTTCAAAAATGAAAATTTCATTAGTAATTTTTCTTCATATTTAATTTAAAACCTTGCTTAGATTGTATAAATAATATTTCAACCATTGAATATATAAAAGAAAAAATAATAAATAAATGAAATAAAAAAGTGATAAAAAATAAAGTGATTAAAAAATTCAAACAGTCATACCTCCTTAAGAATAGTGCAATAATACAACAAAAAAATGAATTTGTCTATACTTTTGAAAAAAAATATGTTAAAATAATAAAGATTTATAAAAAAGGAGGATACTCAAATGATTGAAAAAACAATGAAAATTGGTGACATACTTGAAACAAATCCAGAAAAAGCAGAAATATTATTAGACGCAGGAATGCATTGTTTAGGTTGCCCAGCTTCACAAGCAGAAACACTAGAAGAAGCATGCGACGTTCATGGAATAGATGTAGAAGAACTTGTAAAAAAATTAAATAGTTAAAATAAGGCAGTTTAACTGCCTATATGCATTTATAGCTCAGTAGGATAGAGCGCTCCCCTCCTAAGGGAGAGGTCGGGGGTTCGATTCCCTCTAAGTGCACCAGTTTGATAAAAATGCAAACATTCGATATTATATATCAAGTGTTGCAATATTAATGTGAATCACCTAAATCATTACTGAGTTAGGTGATTTTTTAGATTTTATAAGTAAAAAGATAATAATAAACCTTTCCTTAACATTTTAAAACAATAATAAAACTAAACCATCAGTAGAAATATAATAAATATCTGTTTTGAATACAGAAAAAAGAAAATTTAGAAAATATACTTTCATATATGTATTTAAGGAGGTATGTTAATGAACGATATAATAAACGAAATATATAACGAAGTAAAAAAAAGATGTATGCTGTCATCTAATGCATATGGAATTGGAGCTTGGGATCATCATATTGAATTAGTTTATAAAATAGCTATTGAAATTTGTTATGAATATGGAGCAAATCATGATATAGTTGCATTAGCTGCTTTATTACATGATGTTGCTTCAGTTACTGATAAATCGTATACTGAAGAGCATCATATAATTGGAGCTAAAATAGCGGAAGAATTATTAAAACCTTACACATTAGCTAAAGAAGATGTAGAATTAATAGAAAAATGTATATTAAATCATCGTGGGAGTAAATTAGCTCAAAAAACTACACCAGAGGAAATATGCATAGCTGATGCAGATGCTATGGCTCATTTTTGTAGTGTACCGTCATTACTTCGAATGGTATATGTAGAAAAAAATATGTCTATAGATGAAGGAGCGGAATTTGTTTATAATAAATTACAGAGAAGCTACAATAAATTGTCAAATAAAGGAAAAGAGATAATTTTGCCTCAATATCAAGCAGCAAAAATTTTATTGCTTAAAAAATAGTTACTGTATCCATAACAAAAAAATTAAAAATCAATTGAAAAAAATTTACAAATAATATGATTATATATATACTATAAGAAACAATTGTAAAATTGTTTAAACTAAAATTTTATACTGAAAGAATTAATTTATATTTCAGAAAGGAATGATTATAAATATGAATAAAAAAACATTAATTTGTATTATATCATTAGTAATAGTTGCAGTAGTTGTAATATCAATTGTTTTAATTAGTACACTAACAAAAGAAAATGAAAAAGATAATGATAAGAAAGAAAATGCAAAACAAACTGAAGAATACGCTACATCAAATGATTCTCAAGAAGAAAATGAACAATCATCTGAAAATTTAACCAATATAGAATATTTTAAAAACATGAAAGAAATAAAAGATGTAGAAGTAGATTCTATAAATTGTGTTTTACCAACAGTAGAAGATCAACTTTATAAAATAGATGTTCCAATTACAAGCGAGGCAATTGATAAATTTGGACCTTTTACTTTAAACGATAAACAATATGAAAATTGGGAAGAAGTTTTAAATAGTGAAGAAATAATTGAACCTGAAAGTAGTATAAAAATATATGAAGAACAGGGGAAAGATTATACTCATTATAATGCAATTAGAATATGGAATGAAAAGAATCAATCAAGAACAATAAGAGAGTGTTTTGAAGACGGAAGTATTGCTATGGATTTAGCAAAATTTACATTTGGAACGTCAGATGAAATGTATTTAGGAGAGTCAGAAGAATTTGTAAATTCACATGAAAATTTAGATATATTATTTAAAAAACTAGGTACTCCAACAAGTTATGAATATTTTGATGATTTATACAATGAAGGTGGATTCTTAAACTTTGAATATGAAAAATTCAGTATTAAAGTACAAATATCTCCAATAAAAAATATTGAAGGATTAGAAACCTTTGATTTGTTAAGTGTTACTTATTATGGAAATAATACTTTGAAACTTGAAGAGGAAAAAGATGAACATTCAATTACAACAAGAACAGAAGACAAAAATGATTTTATAAATAAATACTTGGAAAAAGTAGAATATAGATAATCAGAATTAGTAAAAATATATAGCAAAAGGAAAGAAAAATGAAAAAATCAATAAAAATCATTGTAATAATACTAATAATTGTTTTATTAATTGCTTTTGGAATTGTTTTTATAAAAAAACAAAATACGCAATCAGAAAATAATTTAGAAGAAAAAAATGCAGTAGCAAATAATTCAACAAAAGATGAAAAAATTCCATATCAAAATGAAAATTATAATATAGAATATCTAAAAGATTGGAAACTGATAGGAATTGTAGATGAAGAAAGAGTTGGACCAAATAGTGTTTATTTAGGAGCATTAGAAATAGAAATACCATCAGAAAATGATAATGAAAATACATCGTCTTTATATATAAAAGTTTTAGAAGAAAAAATGTCTCTTGATGAATATAAAGATAAAGTAAGAAAAGACAATACTTCATCACCATCTGAATATTATGAAGAAACTAATAGTTCAGATGTAAATTTCAAAAATGCCAAAGGATTTCAAATAACTGCTGAAATATCAGATGGAGAGAGGGAATATGTAAAACAGGATATATTTGCTGCTGAAAATGAAAAAATATATAAAATAACATTTTTTGGACCAAAAGAAGATTTTGCTAAAAATGAACAGAAAATTAACGATTTTATAAACAATTTCGAGATATTATAAAACATTAATTTATGAAACTGTCAGAAATAATAATTTTACAAAAAATTATTATACTGACAGTTTTTATTGCCAATATTGATAAATTATGTAAACTATGTTATAATAAAAAACGTGAGTAAAAATAGTTTACATAGGAGGAATTATGAAGAAAAACAAAAATAATTCTATAAAAAATGTACTAAAAAAAATTTATAAAATACTAAGTAAAAGACAGAAAATAATGTTTGGAATAATTATATTAATAATGATTATTTCAGCTATATTAACACAAATAACACCTAAAGCAATAGGATGGTTGACAGATGATATATTAATACAAAACGAAATTTCATTTACAAAAGTAATACCTTTTTTAATATTGATACTTATAGTAAATGTAGTAAATGAAATAATAAAAATAGTAAGAAGAGTAATAGTTGAAGATACAGCAACAAGAACAGAAAAATTAGCAAGAGGAATGGTTATAAAATCTTTACTAATGGCGCCTTTATCATATTTTAGAGAAAATATGACAGGCAATATACATGGAAGAATGAATAGATGCTTAGAAGGAACTGTAAAATTAGAAAAATTATTATTTATGGATTTTGCACCAGCAGTATTTAACAGCATTGCAGCTATTATAACAATATTTATAACACTTCCATTTATATTAGCATTACCAATGATGTTAGTAATTCCAATAGGAATTTTAATAGTATATAAACAAATAACAAGTCAAAAAGGAATAAGAGTTGAATTATTAGAAAGCAAAGCACAAATGGACGGAACAATAGTTGAACTAATAAACGGAATAGAAGTAATAAGAATTTCTGATAGTGTAGATTTTGAAACAAATCGATTTGATAATAAATCTGAATTTTTAAGAAAAAAAGAAATGAAACACCATGTTTCAATGGCAATATATGACTGTTTAAAATTTATAAATCAAGCATTTTTTACAGTTTTAATAATTGGAATATCAACATATTTAGCAACTAAAAATATAATTTCAGTAGGTAGTGTCTTAACAGCATATTTATGTTTTACTCAATTAACAAAACCACTTGAAGAATTACATAGAATTTTTGATGAATTATCAGAATGTACAGTATTAGCAACAGATTTCTTTAAAATGGTAGAAATACCAAACGATTTTTCTTATAGAGAATTAATGCCAGCTAAAAAGCAAAAAACTATAGATTCTATTATTGCAATAAAAGACTTAGACTTCTATTATAATGAAGATAAAGAGAAAAAAATATTAGACCAATTCAATATAGACATAGATAAAGGAATGTTTTTAGGAATAGCTGGACCAAGTGGATGCGGAAAATCATCATTAATAAAGGCAATATCAAAACTTGAGAAAGCTGAAGGAAAAATAACGATAGATTCTAAAGATATTAAAACATTAAGTAGAAAAGACATTTCAGAGTTAATTGCACTTGTACCACAATCACCATTTTTAATTGCAGGAACAATATACGAAAATATTTGCTATGGATTAGATAGAGAAATATCATTAGAAGAGGTAGAAGAAGCTGCAAAAAAAGCATACATATATGATTATATAGAAAGCTTGCCAGAAAAATTTGATTCAATAATTTCAGAAGGAGGAAATAATTTATCTGGAGGACAAAGACAAAGAATAGCAATAGCAAGAATCTTTTTAAGAAAACCAAAAATATTAATATTAGATGAAGCTACATCAGCACTAGACAATACTTCTGAAAGACACATACAAGCTGAAATAGAGAAACTTCAAAAAGAAAATAATACAACAATAATTTCAATCGCACACAGATTAAGTACACTTAAAAACTGTGATCAAATTATAGTATTAAATAAAGGAAAAATAGAAGAAAGTGGAAAATATGACGAACTAATTGAAAAGAATGGAATATTTAGTGATATGTATTATGGAAGACTAAAATAATACACAGCTTAATAATAAAATGTGGAAAAGAGCCAATCAAAAGGCTCTTTTTTTGAATAAAAAAACACCGAAAGAAAAAAATAAAAATGAGGTGAGATAATGTTTATTCCAGATTGCATATACTATGAAAAAAATATAGAAAATTATAAATTAGGAAAAGAGTTACTAGAAAAATATAAAGAAATTCCTAAAAAAGAAATTGAAAGTCATAATAATATAGAGGAAATGAGAAAAAAATCAAATAAAGAATTTCCATATATGAAAAGGAATCTAATAATAGGAACTAGAAAAACGCAAAAATTTGTTGAAAATCATAAAGTTTCAGACTATTTGGTTCCATATACATCATCAGGCTGCACAGCATCTTGTATGTATTGCTATTTAGTCTGCAATTACAATAAATGCGCTTATTTAAGACTATTTGTAAATAGAGAAGAAATGCTAAAAAAGATAATTAAAACAGCAGAACAATCAGAAAAAGAATTGACATTTGAAATAGGTAGTAATAGCGACTTAATTTTAGAAAATACAATTACAAATAATTTAGTATGGACAATCGAAAACTTTAAGAATTCTTCTAAAGGTAAATTAACATTTCCTACAAAATTTGACATGGTTGATCCTATATTAAATCTTGATCATAAGAATAAAGTAATAGTTAGAATGAGCGTGAATCCAGAAGAAATAATAAATAAAGTAGAGTTTGGAACATCAAGATTATATGGAAGAATTGAAGCAATAAATAAATTAAAAGAAGCGGGATATGATGTTGGGATTTTAATTGCACCAGTTATTTTTATCGAAAATTGGAAAGAAAAATATTTAGAATTAATAAAAATACTTGAAAAAAATTTAAATGAAAAAGTAAAAAAAGATACATTTTTTGAAATCATTTTTATGACATATAGTTATGTCCATACTAAAATAAATGAGGAAGCATTTCCAAATGCCATTAATATATATGATAAAGAAATGATGACTGGGAGAGGTAGAGGAAAGTATTGGTATAAAAAAGAAATAAGAAAAGAAGGTGAAGATTTTTTTAAAGAGAAATTACAAAAATATTTTCCTAATAATAAAATATTATATATTGTATAACATGTAGTATCTATAAAACTTGTATATTAAAGATTTTTATATTATAATAAACAAGAATTATAAGACATAAATGCATAATGTTCCAACGTAAATAAAAAGGCAATAAAAAATCATATAATTAAAAAAACAGAATAAGATGAAAGAAGAATAATGGAAAAAGAAAATTTTATGAGACAAGCTCTAAAGGAAGCTCAAAAAGCATATGAAAAAGAAGAGATTCCAATAGGAGTTGTAATAGTCAAAGATGGCAAAATAATTGCAAGAGCTCACAATTTAAAAGAAATAAAAAATGATACAACAGAACATGCTGAAATAAGAGCGATAAAAAAGGCAAGTAGAAAATTAGATTCATGGAGATTGACAGATTGTGAAATGTATACAACGTTAGAACCGTGTCCAATGTGTGCTGGTGCAATAATACAAGCTAGAATAAAAAAAGTTTACATCGGAACATTGGACGAAAAAACAGGAGCATGTGGTTCAGTACTAAATTTATTAAAAGACTATAAATTTAATCATACTGTAGAAATAGAATATGGAGTATTAGAAGATCAATGCAGAGATATACTAAAAGATTTTTTTAAATTACTAAGGCAAAAAAAATAGTGAGGAAAAAATGGATAAAGAAAAACAAAAAAGTATAATAAAAAAATATGTATTTATTTTTTTTCTAGTCATTGCAATTGCAATATCAATAATACTGATGATTGTATACAATGAACAAGGCGAAATAAACATGCCATATAAACTCGATAAAATAATAATAAAAAGTGCAATTGATGCAAAAAGCAATGAAAGTGATAAGCTTTGGGATTTAGATATAGCGCAAAACAATGATATTTATATGTATATAGGAAAAAATGCAACAACTAAAAAGGAAGATAATATAAAAAGTATAAAAGTAGAAAATATTAAAACATCAAATAAAATAGGAGAGACAGTACTACTACTCCCAACGAGTACAGACATAAAAACAAACTATGTAAATAGTACAGAAAATTTTTTACAAAAAGGATTTGAATATAAAAGTGCTAAATCAGATAATATGCAAAATCAAGAAATAGGACAAAATGGTGGAATAATTGCTTTTAGAGTAAGAAACCAAAATTTAGGCAAATACATATCAGATGAAGGAGAAGAAATAAAATATAATAATGAATTATTGAAAAAAGCGGGCATTAATGAAGAAGATTTAGAATTCAATTTTACATTTGACTTAATAATCGAGACAACGAATGATGAAAAATTTAAAGGAACTGTAACAATAAAATTACCTGCAGAAAAATTTGAAGAAAAAGGCTCTGTTGACAAGGAAATAACAGATTTTTCAAAAGTAGTTTTCAAAAGAAGTGAATAAAATACTTGATAAAACTCAAAGTTCAGTATATAATTTCATTGGTATAAGTGATAGCTTTTGAGTGGAGAGTATGTTTCGATAAAAAGCTATGAACCTCGTCAGATTCGGAAGAAAGCAGCGATAAGTAGTGCATTTATGTGATACATGCTTTCCACAGAGAAGCTAAAGTTTATACCATTTTTTTATGAAAGAGGTGGAAAGAGTTGGCATATACAGCGTTATATAGAAAATTTAGACCACTAAAATTTGAAGATTTTGCAGGACAAGAACATATAACAAGAACACTAAAGAACCAAATAATTGCAGACAGAGTTGGACATGCATATCTTTTTAATGGGGGAAGAGGAACAGGAAAAACATCAGCAGCAAAGATACTTGCAAGAGCAGTAAATTGCTTAAATCCAAAGGATGGAGAACCATGTAATGAATGCGAAATATGCAAAGAAATTTTAAATGGATCTCTTACAGATGTGGTAGAAATGGATGCTGCATCTAATAACAGTGTTGAAGATATTAGAAGTATAAGAGAAGAAGTTAATTTTTTACCAACAAAAGCAAAATATAGAGTATATATAATAGATGAGGTACATATGTTGTCAACAGGTGCTTTTAATGCTCTTTTAAAAACATTGGAGGAACCACCAGAACATGTAAAATTTATATTAGCAACAACAGAACCTCAAAAATTACCAGCAACAATTCTTTCTAGATGCCAAAGATTTGATTTTAAAAAGATATCAGAAGAGGATATAATTAAAAGACTAAAAGTAATTTGCAAGGAATCAGAAATAAATATTACAGAAGAGGCATTAAATACAATAGCAGTACTTTCAGAAGGTGGAATGAGAGATGCAATAAGTATATTAGAAAGATGTATACAAGATGGTGATAAAGAAATAGTAGATGATAAAATAAAAGAATTAGTAGGAATTCCAAAGATTGAATATATAAATAAAATTACTGAAAGTATAATAGAAAAAGATGAAGAAAAAGCACTAAATACAATAGAAGAAGTAATTGCCGATGGAAAAGATTTATATAATTTTTTATGGGAAATTATAAAATACGTAAAAGATATTCTTTTATTTAAAGTACAAGGAAAATTAGCACTATATAATGAAAATGATTTAAGCTTAATTAAAAACATTGCAGAAAAAACAGATAAAGAAGAATTATTCGATATAATATATAAATTATCAGAACTTGAAAATGACATAAAATGGGCTACACAAAAAAATATTATGTTTGAAGCTGGAATTTTAAAACTTATAGCAAAAAGAAATCAAAAAGTAACAGATGATTTTGAAAAAAGGTT
>CANQAH010000006.1 GCA_947588885.1 uncultured Clostridia bacterium | reverse complement strand
GCAAAAGAAAAAAATATCTTGAATTGTCCGCGTCTTTGTTCTATGCGCCAAATTTTTGTTAAAAAATTTGTGTGCAATCTGGGCGAAGCCTTTATATTATAGGAAATTCGGAGAACTTTCCTATAATATAAAAAATTCTCTTATTGTCAAAAAAAGAAAACCAATAATATTATTTTCAATATTATTGGTTTTCACATTTTGAATATGATTAATAAAGCTATAGTTTTTATAGCTTCTATAAGAATACATGTGTGTGTGTGTGTGTGTGTTACAGCCTCAAGGCTTACATCATATGTCATCCTTTTTTACCTTTCTTTTATTTCATTTATATTAGCATATATATGAATGTAATTCAAGTCATCAATATCTACAAACTAATCAATTTGAACAATTCCACCATAATCGTGTATTTCTACATTTTCAAAATCAATCAATTCTAAATTATATTTTTCTATAAAATTCATAAGTTTATTTCTATCATCCAAATATTTAACATCTCCAAATAAAATGAACTTATTTCCAATTGTAGCAGTGGCTCCACCTATAAAGCCATTCATGCTTGTTTGTATTCCACTTTTATCTAAAAGCCTGATATTGTCACATTTTAATAATAAACAATCTATATCATATTTTTTAAGCATTATATAAATCTTTTCGTCAGAAGTTATACATGCATTTTCTGATATGACACTAATACTACAGTTAGTATATCCTTGACTTACATTAATCATTTCTAATCCTTTTTCTTTTATGTAATTAAGGACATTAGTATCTGTATATTTAAAATTGTGAATAACGTTTTTTCCTATTTGGCAAACATTATATTTCACATCTTCAGGATATTTTGAACTAACATTTTTATATCCAGGTTCGCCAATATCAATATTTAAATTTGGTGTTCTAAAAATTTTGTCATTTATCTTGCAGAAGAAAATATCTGGATGAGCAGATATTTCTTCATAAACAAAATCTTGTGGCTTAATTTCTATTAGTTCACCAAATTTAGATAAATATTCTTTTTCAATTTTCCTCATTCTTGAATCAATAATAAATTTCATTATTCTACACTTTTCAAACTTTCTATCATATCAATCTTTTTCAATATAAAATGAATTATATAATTAACAATAACTGAAAATAATGCAGTCATAATAATTGAATATACATAACTTATTGGTAAAATTCTTCTTACAAATTTAAGAGATTCTATTTCTACAGTTACAATAATTACCTTTGTCAAAAAATATCCAAATATTACTCCAAGTATTATTCCAACAATTGTAAAAATTACATTTTCTTTATTTATGTAATTATCAACTTCTTTATCATAAAATCCTAAAACCTTTAAAGTAGCAATTTCTCTCTGTCTTTCACCAATATTAATATTTGCTAAATTATATAAAACCACAAAATCAAGTAATGCAGATGCAACAATTAAAATAAGTACAACATAATTTAATGAATTTAGCATATCATCAACTGTTTCAACAGTATCTGATGTCATTGATACTTCAGCAACATTTTCAATCTCTAAAAGTCCTTCTGAAAATTTGCTTTTTTCATCATCAGACATTTCTTTTGTATTTACTAAAACCATATTAGGTTTATATTGTTTAATCTTTGACTCATATAAATCTTTTGACATATACACATAGTGAGATACATAGTTTTCAGTAATTTTGCTAATTTTAAATTCATATTCTATATCTTCACTATCAATTAATTTTACAGTATCTCCTTCTTTAACATTTAAGAATTCAGATATTTTATCAGTAATTACAATTCCTTCTGAATCTAAATTAATTTCTTTAGAATTTTCTGGCTCATACAAGTTACATACATTTTTAAACTCATCAACAGATTCTGGAATGAAAATAGTAACATCATATTTTCCATTTTCATTGCTCAAATGTCCTGTTGTTGCTTCAATATCAGAATAACTTTCAACTTTTTCATTATTATCAAGTTTTTCACTTACTTCTCCTAATGCTTTTTCATCAGCTAACATAATTGACGCATCATATTTAAAAATTTTTCCAAATTGTGATTCTGGAATATCTTCAACAGAATCTTTTATTCCAAATCCAGTAAGCATAAGTCCTGTGCAACCTGCAATACCAATAATTGTCATTATTGCTCTTTTCTTATATCTAAAAATATTTCTGAAAGTAACTTTTTTAGAGAAATTTAATCTTTCCCAAATAAATGGAATTCTTTCCATAAATATTTTCTTTCCGTTTTTAGGTGGTTTAGGTCTCATAAGAACTGCTGGCATATTTTTTAATTCTTTCATTGCAACTACAACAGTAGCTCCACCTATACAAGCAAAAGCAATTACTTGACCTACAAGTCCAATATCTAACCTATATTCAGCATAGAATTTTGGAATTGTGTATAGCATAGAATATATTGTCCAAATTGTATTAGGTATAATATAAAACCCTGCTGTCATTCCTAATATTCCACCAATAATGCAAGCTAAAAAAGAATATAAAACATATTTACTTATTATTTGAAAATTAGTATATCCAATTGCTTTCATTGTCCCAATTTCAATACGTTCTTCTTCAATCATTCTTGTCATTGATGTTAAGCTTATTAAAACAGCAATAAAATAAAATATCACTGGAAACATTTTTGAAAGATTTGAAATTGAATTTGTTGCATCTATTATATTTTTATATCCAGCATTATCTAATCTATCTTGAATAAACCAATTTGCATTTTCAATTTTTCTTATTTCTTCTCTTGCATCATCTAGTTCTTTTTGTGCATCATCTAATTTATTTTGAGCTTCAATTTTTCCATCTTCATATTCTTTATTTTTCTGATTTAATTCTGTACGTCCAGTTTCTAATTGTTTCTTTCCATTTTCAATTTCTTTTTTAGCTTTAGAAATTTCTGAATCAGCAGTTTTTTTAGCAGATTCCAAATTTTCTTTTTGAGATGCTAATTCTTTTTCACCTGAACTTATTAAATTTTCTGCACTTTCTATTTGTGTTTTTGCATCATCTAATTCTTTTTGAGCAGTCGATTTTTTATTTTTTAAATCAGCTAACATTTTTTCATTTTGTTCAATTAGTTTATCAATATCAGTAGTATCACTTCCAGAATCTATTAGTTGCTGACGTTTAGCCTTTAATCCATTTAAAGCATTTTCACATTCTGTAATTCCAGAATTTAATTGTTCAATTCCAGCTTCAGCTTCTTTTTTCTTTGTATTAAAGTCATTCTTACTTTTTTCAAGTTGTTTTTTATTATTGTTAATTTCCGTTTCTGCATTTTGTATCTTTTCTTCCGCTTCTTTAAATTCTTTTTTTGCCTCTTCTTGTTTAGAATTTAACTCTTTTTCTGCTTTTTCTATTTTCTCTTCTGATTTTTCAATCTCTTCTTTTCCTTTATCTAACTGTTCTTTTGCATCAGATAATTCTTTTTCTACTTTAGCTTTTTCATCATCAAATTCCTTTTGAGCATCATCAACTTCTTTAGTTGCATCATTAACTAATTGATTATATCTAGCTTGTTCTCTCTCTTCTTTAATATTTTCAACATTATTCAAAACAGGTTGAACAATATTTAAATATTGCTCACTATTAGTAATTTCTTTATTTGCATTTAAAACAGAAACATATATATTTGTATAATAATCTAAATTAATTACATCATCTTTTGTATATAAAAATAAATCAATGCTTCCATTTCCAACAGATGATGTTCCTCTTTCTCTTGAAATATATGCTGATGAAGTACAAGTTCCAACAATTGTAAGTTCTTTTTGATTAAAAGCTGGTTCATCATTTGAATTTTTATCATCATTTCTAATCAAAACTTTTTTTCCTATGTAATTAGTTATGTCTTCAACATAATTATAGGACTTATCTATTAAACATTCATTACTATTTTCTGGAAGTCTACCATCTATTACAACAGGTACATTTACTTTATCATTATACTCAATTATTTTAGCCACATTTTCAGTTTCTTCAATATCAATAAGTGAATCTTTAGACTGAATTCCATAAGCATTTTCAACTCCTTGTACATTTTTCAAAGCTTGTACATCATCATCAGTTAATCCAAGTGTTGATATTACTTCAATATCAAATAAATTAGTACTATCTGCATAACTATCTAAGCTTTTTTGCATATCTGGTCCAGTTGCAACAAGTCCAGAGAAAAAGCCCACACCTAAAAAAGCCATGACTAAGATTGAAATAAATCTTCTTCTGGTTTTTACAATTTCTTTAAAATTATTCTTCCATAATGACTTTTTCATTTTGTATTTCTCCATTACCATTCTATATCATCTATTGATACTGGTTTTTCATTTATTACAATATTTTCTGCTGTACCATTTTTAAAATGTATTACTTTATCTGCCATTGGTGCTAAAGCTGTATTATGTGTAATAATTATTACTGTCATATTCTCTTTTCTTGACATATCTTGTAATAATTTAAGTATACTTTTTCCTGTTTTATAATCTAATGCACCTGTAGGTTCATCACATAATAAAAGTTTTGGATTTTTAGCAATCGCTCTAGCAATCGCAACCCTTTGTTGTTCTCCTCCTGAAAGTTGTGCTGGAAAATTATCTTTTCTTTTAGACAATCCAACCTCATCCAATATATCATCAACATCTAAAGCATCATCACAAAGTTGAGTAGCTAATTCCACATTTTCTTTTGCAGTCAAGTTTTGTACTAAATTATAAAATTGAAAAACAAAGCCTATATCATTTCTTCTGTATTGTACAAGCTGTTTTGAATTTAATTTCGTAATTTCTTTTCCATCAACAAAAACTTTTCCTGATGTTGCTGTATCCATTCCTCCTAATATATTAAGTGTAGTTGTTTTTCCTGCTCCACTAGGACCTACAATAACAACTAATTCTCCCTTATCAATTTCAAAATTAGTATTATTAAGGGCATTAATTATAACTTCACCCATTTTATATTGTTTTTTAACATTTTTAAATTCTATGTATTTCAAAACTTTTCCTCCAAATGTATTTATCTAAAATTTAAATAAATTCAAACCTATTTCTTCATCAAAATATCTATCAACTTTTCCATCAATTATATCTATAAACATTTCGCATGTAGCACTAACAATAGCTTTATTTAAATGGCCACCATATACTTTCCCTTCACTATCACCTGCACTCATATGTACATGTGAATAAAATTCACCATTCATAGTATTAATGCTTCCTGTAAGTGAAACTATTTCAAAATCACCTTTAAATTCATTTGAATAATATTTCTTTTCTGCAGTTTTAAAAACACCTACTGTAAAATTTCCAACTGCACCTAATGCATTTATATTAGCTAATTTTATGTTTTCTTTCACAGCAATTTCTTTTATTTTTTCAAGAATTTCTTCTCCCTTATCAATTCTTGCAACAATTTTATTATTAAATCTTTTATAATCCATAAATATCACTCCTTAATCTTTTGTGTATTATATAATATTTTATTTAAATTTTGAACAACAAATTGAAAAACAATAAGAATAATATTATAATGCATTAAAAGAGGTGAAACAAATGATTGATCGCAGTGAAAATCCAGATTTTTTAAATGATTTTTTAGATTATTCTTCAACAATTTTAAATAAATCTCCTAATACTATGAAAGAATATAATTATGACATAAATCATTTTTTAAAATTCATAAAATATAAATTCGGCATGGCAAAAATGGATGATGAAACAGGTCTTGCCAATGTCGAAACAAAAGATCTTACATTATCAACAATTGAAAAAATACAATTAGAAGATATTCATGCTTTTTTAGGTTATATGAAAGATACTTTTCATAGTAAACCAGCAACACTTGCTAGAAAAGTTGCAAGTATTCGCGTATTTTTTAATTATTTATGCAATAAAACTAAAAAAATTAAAAATAATCCAAGCATAGATTTAGAAACTCCAAAAATCGGTAAAAGATTACCTAAATATTTAAGCTTAGAACAGAGTCAAGAACTTCTAAAAGTATCTCAAACTCCTCTACCTTCATCACATGGTAATCATGATAACACAGCAAGAAACTATGCAATAATTACTTTATTTCTTAATTGTGGAATGCGTTTATCTGAACTTGTAGGAATTAATATTAAAGATATTGATTTTTCAGAAAATAAATTAAATGTTATAGGTAAAGGTAATAAAGAACGTACAATTTATTTAAATAAAGCTTGTATTAAAGCTATAAATGCATATATGGCAGAAAGGCCAAAAGAAGGTGTTAAATTTAATGCTCGTGATGCTTTATTTTTAAGTGAACAACGCAAACGTATTAGTAATAGAACAGTGCAATATATTGTTAAACAAGAATTACAATTTGCTGGAATAGATCCAAATAAATATTCAGTTCATAAACTAAGACATACAGCAGCTACTTTAATGTATAAATACGGAAATGTCGATATTAGAGCTCTTCAAGAATTACTAGGTCATGAAAGTATTTCTACAACTGAAATATATACTCATGTTGATAATGAACAAATAAGAAATGCAGTTGAAAGCAATCCACTTGCTAACAACTAATTTTCATAAAAGAAAGGAATAATAAATTATGGATAAAATAGGTTTTTATGCAGGAAGTTTTGATCCTTTTACAAAAGGTCATTTACATGTTGTAAAAATATCTGCTCAATTATTTGATAAAGTTATAATAGGTATTGGTATTAATCCAACTAAAGAAAGAAGATTTGATACTAATGTAATGCTTGAAGCAATTCAAAGAGTTTTAAAAAGAGAAGGATTATCTAATGTTGAAGTTATTTCATATGATAATTTATCTGTTGATACTGCTTTAAAATATAATGCATCATTTTTAATTAGGGGCATCAGAAATGGCATGGATTATGATTTTGAAGAAACATTAGCTACTTTTAACAAAGAACTTTCTAACTTAGATACAATTTATGTTAGAGCCGGAGAAATTGGGCCAATAAACTCTACTATGATTATGGACTTACTTCAAAATAATGCAGATCTTACAAGATTTCTTCCAGAAGAAATTATTGAAGTTATTAAAAAATAATAAACTTTAAATATAAAACAACTTGCTATAAAAAAATATTCCTCAAAATTAATTGAGGAATATTTTTTATATTATAGGAAAGTTCTCCGAATTTCCTATAATATAAAGGCTTCGCCAAATTTGCACACAGATTTTAAAAAATTTGGCGCATAGAACAAAGACGCGGACTTAAAAATGCTATAAATAGCGAAATTGTTAATAATGTCCGCTTTTGTTCTCTTATAGAAAATTTCTCCGCATTTCCAAGTACATAAAGGCGTTGACAATTTTAAAGTGTCCTCTCTTGTTATCTTCTTCCAGTGAGTTGTCTATATATCTCTTTTAATTCATTTACTCCTTGACTTTGCTGTTTTATTATTGAGTTTGCAACCATAACTAACCTTGGATCAATACGATATTTTAATAAATTCTCACACATTGCAATTGCTCCTTCATGATGAGGAATCATTTCAGAAACAAAATCTAAATTTATATTGTTAAATTTATAACTATTTCTCATTTTGTAAATCATGTTTTTTGTTATTTCTAGATATTTTGATTGATAACTATTTACATCTTCTTTTGAGTTCATAAATCCATAAGTAGTTCTTTGAATTTCCTTCATTTGTTCTATTCCCTCAGTCTGCATTCTAATAATATTTTTAGCTATGTTTTGAAGCGGTTCATAGTGCGTATATTTTAATAAATTTTCACACATATAAATTGCAGCTTGATGATGTGGTATCATGCACTCAATGAAATAAATCGTTATACTATTTTCTAATTTTGCAGAAAGCATCTTATCTTCCATTTGATTTAATATGTCAAAAAATTTATTCAGATACATTCTGCTCTCTTTTGATAAATAATATCTCATAAAAAATCCTCCTATTTATAATATATATAAATAAGAGGAAATGTGTTAATTTGCATCTGGCAAATTATTTTCATCTTCTTTTACACGTACATAACCTAATTCATGCCATTCATTATATGCCAAATTAAGTCTAAATAAAAGCTTTGGCTTTGCACCTGCTCTATTTTTATCTACTACACAAACATAATATCTTACATCAGGATCTGAATAATTTTCTAAGTCATGACATTCTAAGAATCTATCACTTGAAGAATATTCATAATCTTTATAATTTTTTCTTTGAATTTGTTTAAACAAAGACAAAGTATCAAAAACTTCTTTTATATTTTTGCTTACTGACAAATCATTAATAGTAAGATTAATTGGTATTGTATTATTTTCTAACAACTGAATTGAAGCGCCAATGAAAATATTAAATTTTTGCGCCAATTCTGAAAGTAATGTTGCTGTTTTTTTAAGTTCATCTGCAACACCAAGATTATTAACATCAGATTTCAATGTATCATAGAAAATATATTCAATACCATCTTTATACATATAGTTAGAAATAACTTCATGTAAATCATTATTAGTATATTCTGACAAGTGAACAAAATAAACTGAATTATTTATTTCATTATTTACCCATTGAGTTACAGCCATTATTTTATTAAATTCAGTTGAAATTTGTGAAAGTCTTTCAATAAATTGTTCTTGTGTCTCTCCTTCAAGTCTTTTAATAAATCCTTGTTCATCTAACTCAACACTATCAGGGTCATCTGCTTTAAATTTAAATTCTAGCAATTCTCCTTCATTTTTTCTAATAACCTGACCATGCATTTTTTGTAATTCAGGATTATTCAAAATAGTAGTCAACATACATAATCTCATTTTATCTTCTGTCATCTCGTTTGAAACTACTAGAACTTTCTTTTTGCTTATAAATGCAATGTTACAAGCCAAATTAACTGTAAATCTACTTTTACCAGCGTTAGATGGCATTGCATATGTCATAATTTCGCCTTTTCTAAAACCCTTAAATACAAAATTCATAATTGGAAATGGAATTGTAATTCCTTCTCTTAAGTCATTTTTGTCATCTAACCAGAATTTTGCTAAATCTTTATTTAATACAGCTTGACTTAATCTATTTGTGACTGTTATCTGTTTAATTGCATCTTCAACTTCATCAGCAGTCATATCATTATATTTTTCATAACTTTTGATTTCAAGAATTTTATCTTGCATACTCTTTGTAGGAGCTTTTATATAATTTTGTTTTAATATAAATAATTTTTTTAATTCTCTATAAATATGTTCAAAATCATACTTTTTATAAAGAGGCGCATCTTTCATTTTGCATTTTATATCATACAATTCTGTAATTGTTTTTGGAAAGTTAAATTGTTCTTTTAATTGTGGAGGTGCACTTTTCTCTCCCTCTTTAAATATTACTCTTTTATAAAGGTTTAATAATATTTCACTTGAAAAGAAACAGCAATCTTTTTCAAAAAAATATTTTGAAATTGCATTAGGAGTTCCATATAGTAGAGCAATATAAATAATTTCAAGAGTATAGTTGTCTAATTCTTTGGGATATAATGGTCCCTGAGCTTCATCAGAATTATTATTCATTTGAATTATTCTTCTTTCACGCTCATCTAAGACATTTATTTCTCCTTGTAATTCATAAATGAATTCATCTTTATCAAATTCTTTTCCAATACTTTCTTCAATTTTTCTGATTCTTTCAGCTTCTTCTTTAGCTTTATCTTTTTGTAAAATCTGATTTAAATTTTGCTCTAATTTTTTATATCTTTCATCTTCATTACTTATCATAAATTTCTCCTCTTATGTATTTTGCATATTTTCTTTATGTTTATTATTATATATTAAAATTCCAATTCCTACAATAAATATTAAAATACTTATCCATTGAGAAGTAGAAAGATTTAATAAGAATCCTCTGACTGTATCTCCTCTGAAAAATTCCAAAACAAATCTAACAATTGAATATAAAATGCAATACAAAGCAATAGGTTTATATGAATCTTTCATTTTCTTATATGTTACTAAAAGAATAATGAATATTATTAAATTACAAATGCTCTCAACAATTTGAGATGGAAATAGTGGTACATTTAGTAACTCTGGTTTTACAAATGGGCTATTGGTAAATACAACGTTTCCAAATCCATGATATTCCATTCCATGACAGCATCCAGCAAAAAAACATCCAATTCTTCCGAAAGCATGTACTAAAGGAATAACTGGAACTATAATTAATAACAATTTCTTGAAAGAAACTTTAAATGCCTTTGAATAAATGTATATTCCTAAAATTCCTCCAATAAGACCTCCATAAAAAACAAACCCCGCTTGTAGTAAAGCAAGAACCGTTGGCCAAAATTCCAGTCTAGATGCGTTTTGAATTAAAAATGGAATATTAGTTATTATATATAAAAGTTTAGCTCCAATTCCTAAACCTATTATACCAAATAAAATTGCATAAAATATATCCTCTTTAGGTATATCATGATATTTTGAAAAATGATATACTGCAAAAAGAGTTCCAAAAGCAATTCCTACTAGAATTGCTAAACTATACATAGATATATTATGATTAAAAATTCTTAATACTGGTAACATATTTAACTCCAATTAAAAAATCAGGGCAAACAAATCACGTTTGTTTGCCCCATCAAGATAGTCATTAATTATGACATAGCTTCTGCACAAGCAGCTATTCCTGCTGAACCACCTAAGCATGCATAGCAAGCAACTAAAACTATTGCACAAAGTATTAATCCTATAATTGATAATACTAAACCTGCTGTTGCCATTCCTGAAGGTGCTTTCTTTTTAGCTACTACTGCTAAAATTATACCTACGATTCCACAAGGTAGTCCTATCATCCATCCACCAAATAATCCCATTACTAGTGAAATAATACCTAGTACTAATGATGCAACTGCCATTTTATTTTTCCCCCTTTTTTTATTTTAATCAGAATAATAACAAATACTCTTCATTCTATATTTATTATTACATCTATTACTTTATACACAAATATTATTACATAAATAATTTTTAATGTCTAGTTTTTTTTAAAATTTTTGTACAATAAAAATTTGTTTGTAATTTTCAATTATATAAAAAATTCTCTTCACTTTATGTATTCATTGTTTTATAACACTTTTTATTTTATTTACATTTAATTTTTTTATCTTTTACTTTTGTTTTTTTGGTGATTCAAACCATATATCACTAAGTAAAATTGTTTTTAAACTATCCTCTGTCGTTCCAACTGGAATAGCTGTTAAAGGAATTTTTGAAGACTCAAGTTTTTTTCCTAATACAGATATAAATGCTTCTTCTTCCTCTTTTGAATGAAGAGTATTTATCATATTTTGAACCATGCTTCCAATTTCAAATTTCGTAATTTCTTTTTCAACATTTCTATATTCAATATTTTCAGTTTTTCTCTTTCTAAAATCACCAGCAATTTGTTTTGCTACATCAATTCTTCCACTTTTATAAAGATTTCTTATTATTGTCAACACATTTTTATCATAATCATAATGTTCTGTAAGTTCAGTCAATAATTCAATTGATTTTAGCGGATCTTCTACTTTAAATTCATTAGCTCTCTCTGAAAGTACAGTACGTACTTGTAATAATAACTGATTTTTTTGTTGCTCTTCAGTTAGCGAAAATCTTGTTTTAGGTAATTTTTCTACTCTTTCTTTTGCAATTCTGTTTATCGTATTTATAGCATTTTCTGTATCCAAATTTCCATCAGCAATACCAACAATAATTTGACGAACTTCTTCTGGTACATCATATCTAATCTTTTTCATTGCCTCAGTTCTTAATAAATCATGTTGTTTCTGATTTAATTTAAATTGCACTCCTGATGCAACAAAATCAATATGTTCTGTATATTTTAACAATATTTTTGAATATTTTTTTAATTCGTCTATATCGTTTGTTGCTGAAACTTTTTCATCAATTGCTTCACATAAATTTGTAACAAACATACTTCTAATAATTCTATAATTATTTTTTGCACTATCATTCACTTCAATTTTATGACATTCTGCTAAAAATGTTTCTAATATATCCAATGCTTCTTCTGATTGTGCGATTGAAGTAGGAATACCTTTTATTTTTTTAGCCGATTTTGTAAAGTCAAAGAATGCTGCATATTTCTCACTTTGAGACAAATTATGCATATTTTTTGAAATTTTTCTAAACTCTGCAAAAGTTTCATCTAATAATGCTTTTTCTTCTGGAGTTATAGATCTAGTCTCATTTTTAGCTTCTTGGGCCACTTTTCGACTTAGCATGTTAGCATATTTTTCTCTCATTATTTCTAATTTACTTTGAGGTTTTTTATGAGTTTTTTCTGTCTTATGAGTATGTATTTTCTCTTGCTTTTTTACATCACTTTGTTCTTTTTCTTCTTTATATTCTTTAATAAAGTTTTCTATTTCTGATGCAGGTACTCTTAATTCATCTGCTAAAAGCTCTATTTCTACTCCTTCATCATATAAATCTAATATGTCCTCTTTTAATTTTAAGTCTATCATCTTATATCACCTATCTAATTTTTTATTTATATATATCACGAATTTGCCCATTTTTCAAGTATTTTCACAGTAATTCTTAACATAATTCGTTTTTTATTGTAAACCTTTAAAATATTTCCAAATCTTTATTTTACTTTTTTATCTTATAGGAAATTTCTCCGAATTTCCTATAAGATAAAAGCTTCGCCCCAATTGCACACAAATTTTTTAACAAAAAATTTGGCGCTTAGAACAAAGACGCGGACTTTGCAATATATTTATATAATATGACATACAAAAATGTCCGCTATTGTTCTCTTATAGGAAAGTTCTCCGAATTTCCTATAAGATAAAGGCTTCGCCAGATTTGCACACAAATTTTTTAACAAAAATTTGGCGCTTAGAACAAATACGCGGACAATTCAAGACATTTTTTTCTTTTGCAGATTATATATTGTCCGCTTTGTTCTAAAATTATTTCACTTACATTTTTTCAGTCTTCAAATAAAAAGCAAACTGCCCGGGATTTTACTCCCAGGCAATCTGCGCTACCATGATAACAAACTTTCTAATTCTTTTTTCGTAAGAAGCACTTTTCTCAGATCCTCCAGGAAAATTATAATATTGACTGGTGAATCAATACCATAATATTCCTTACACAAAACAGATACAGCTTTTCTGACTCGCATTTTTATCTTGAATGAAGACTCCTCTGCATTTAACATTTCAAAAGAAATGATTCGTCTTTTAAAGGTTTCATCAAGATAACCTGTAAGCTCTTTGATTTTTTCAGTCGAATATTTTGGCAGCATAAGATGAAGTGCACTCTCGATTCTTTCTCTGATTGGCATTTCTTTGTCCACATCAATGATTTTAAGTTCGAGATCATACAATTCTTTCTTTGCATCTTCAGACGACAACTTTGACAGATCTGATAATTCAGTGAAAATCATTGACGACTTAAAATTATCGATTTCAATGTTTTCATCCGCATTTTCCAGTTTTTCGGCATTTGGGATATTTTCTGTATTTTCCGCATTTCCAGTTTTTTCGGTATTTTCTGCATTTTCCAGCCTTGCCATTTCTTCCTGTTCAGGTTCTTCACCAGCATAATCGTCCTCGCCAAATTCCGCGTCAGAACTAGAATAATATGGCTGAGTGAATTTTTCCTTTGCCGCAGCATTTGCATATTGAATGACTTTTAAAATCTTGTCACTAAACACCCTTGCCATCATTCTACTAAGCATCTGCTGATCTGTAATGGCAAACATCATTCCTTTTTCTTGCATTCTGTCATAGATGCTTTTCCAACTGATATTTGTTTCATCAAATGGTTCTATAATCGCATCTAACTGCTCTTTGCGTTTTCCTGGTGGAACATCTAAAAGTTTTGCCAGAAGATCAGTAAATTCTTTGTAGTTCCTAGATTGGTCAAGAAGTTCATCAATTTTAGTTAAAGGAAGTAATCCTTCTACTGGTGCACGTCTTTTTCTGTGTTTTTTTACCACAGATTCAGCTTTTTCGCCAGTATCCGCTGTTCCCTGTTCAGGTTTTACATCCTTACTAACATCTGCCATTTCCCGCTCTAATTCAGCATTTTCATTTGGCATTAAAGTTTCTTGTCCAAGATTTGTTTTTTCATCAATACTTTCTACTACCTGCTCAGTATCAGATTTTGTTTCATAAGTTTCTTCTGTCTGTTGCTTAAAATTCTGAAAAAATTCCTCTTTTGACTGCCTCTGTCCCTCCGATGGTTGATAATAAAACTCTTCTACGTGATCTGATAAATCACAAATTGCTTCAGCAACCATCTTTGAAGGATTCTCACCAACGTCTATATCCAGAACTAAATCGATTTTTTCAAAATCTAACCGATCTGTCTGTCTAAATTCATCAGTGAAGAGTCGTTTGAATACTCTTGTTAGGTCAGCAGGTTTAATTCCTACTATCCCAACATGGATTTTGTTATTCATTTGCTCCCTCCTTTGGCTTAGACAAGTTAATAGTTACTTCTGGTCTTCATATATCCAGCATAACTAGTATGAATAAAATATTTATTTAAATATTATGTTTAACCATACAATTGCTAGATATTATTACATATATTGGAAAACCAATTGTTTAGATTATAACATAGTTTCAGGCATTTCTCAAGTTTACTAATGTCATACAAATTTAAATTTGTATTAATATTGGCTGTATTTGTTTACCTTCTAATGCATATTCCAAAGTTGGTATCAAAAATTCAGCATCAAATACAGCAGAATTAGGCTTTGAAATTGGATTATCTTGCTTAAAAGGTACAAAATAATAATTTTTTGTATTAAGTAATTTTCCAATATTTATTGCATTCCCACTCAGTGCATTATTAGTAGATGGTGCAATTACTAATGGATTAAGATTTCTTAAATGCGATTTTGCTGCCATTGTAGCAGGAGTATCTATAATGTCATTTGCGAGTTTAGCCATTGTATTTCCTGTTGCAGGAGCTATTACCATTATATCTGTCATTTTTTTCGGTCCAATCGGTTCTGCATCTTGAATAGTATGAATTATTTTGTTATTAGTTATTTCTTCAATTTCTTTTATAAAATCAGCAGCCTTACCAAATTTCGTGTCTAAATTATATGCATTATAAGACATTATTGGCAAAACATTTGCTTCAAGTTTCACAATCTTCTTTAATTGTTCTATACTCTTTCTAAAAGTGCAAAAAGATCCGGTAAATACGTACCCTATATTTTTTCCTTTTAAAGTCAAAAAAATAACCTCCTTCTAATATAATGTATTATAGTCAATTTATTTAATATTTTTTGCTTAATACATTATATGGTTTTATGTAAATTTTAGTAACTATATTGGGCAATTGTTTTCCTTTAATGTCAAAAAAAAATAGGTATTTTCATACCTATCTTTAAACTATATTTTTATTATGGTATTAATAGTTCTCTGCTTTGATTTCAAAATAAGCTTTTGGATGATTGCAAACTGGGCAAACTTCTGGAGCTTGTTTTCCAATAACAATATGACCGCAGTTTCTACATTTCCAAATTCTATCTCCATCTTTACTAAATACTAAACCATTTTCAACATTTTCTAATAATTTTTTATATCTTTCTTCATGTTCTTTTTCAATTTTTCCAACAGCTTCAAATAAGAATGCAATTTTATCAAATCCTTCTTCTTTTGCCTCTTTAGCCATTCTGTCATACATATCTGTCCATTCAAAATTTTCTCCTTCAGCTGCTGCTTTTAAATTGTCAGTAGTTGTAGGTATATCTCCACCTTGTAATAATTTAAACCATATCTTTGCATGTTCTTTTTCATTATCAGCTGTCTCTTGGAATATTGCAGCAATTTGCTCATATCCTTCTTTTTTAGCTTTACTTGCAAAATATGTATATTTATTTCTTGCTTGTGACTCTCCTGCAAAAGCCTCCATTAAATTTTTTTCTGTTTTTGAACCTTTTAATTCCATAAATATTTACCTCCTATACTTTTTTCAAAGTAAAATTAATATAACATATTGATTTTAAAAAGTCTAGCCATTTTTAGTAAAACCATTCTTTAAACCATCTAGTCTGTTCTATATATCTATAATTTACTGGCAATCCAGAATATACTGGATAAAAGTAAATAAACATTGCTAAAAATATCACACATAAAACAGGAACAGCATATTTAAATTTATTCTTCCATTCCGCTAATTTGCTTATTGCAAAAGGTATTGTAAGCATCATAAATGGTAAAGTTATAAAATAATGATATATAAACATTGCTCTACTTATAAAGAAATATGGCAACCATGTAGCAAATATCATTATAATAATCATTAACCCTTCTTTGTTCTTTTTAAATGCTGTATAAATTAAAGTAATAACTGCTGTTAAGATTGAAAGCCACCAAATAGCTGGATTTCCCATACATGCTATTGTTCCATATTTTCCATCTGAAAAATATCCAGCATAAAACCATAATGGTTTTCCTATAATTGGCCATGTATACCAAGGGCTTGAATATGGATGCCCTTCTTGCAATCCTGAATGATAATTATAAATATCTTGTTGATATTCAATAAATGATTTTATATCATAAATTCCCTCATTAGGATTATTTATTATAGGTATATATGACAATATATAAATAGTAAATGGTATTATCACAAATGAAAGTACTGAAAATAATAATAATTTAATATTCCATTTTTTATTTTTAATAAAATCAATTGCATAAATTATTCCCATTCCTAATCCTGCAAAAGCAGCTGTCCATTTTGTAGAAATTGCCATTCCCCAAAATGTTCCTGATATTAATAAAGGTATAACTTTCTTTTTCAGTTTTTCTTCTTTTGGTATTTTTAAATATTTTATAAAGAACAAGAAAGATGCCATTATAAATAATACTAAGAAAGAATCAACAGTTCCTATTCTCGTTTGGACAAAATGCATTCCATCAAGTGCCATAATTGCTACTGCAAAAATAGCATATAATTCTTTTTTTAACAATTCCTTTGCAATAGCATAAATTACAATAAGCATTAATATTCCTGCTATATTTCCCATTAGTCTATATGCAAAAGGTGTTACTCCTAAAATGCTTACAGGAATTGATATTATTAGTTTTCCTAATGGTGGATGAACAGTTTCATATACCGGTAAACCATTTAAAATTTCATAAGCTGCTCTTGGAAAATATACTTCATCAAAATATGAACTATTATAATAAGAATATTCTGTAGGAACTGTATCTTGTTCATCTAGTAATACTTTTTCCTTCTCATGGAATGGTTCTAATTTTATTTCATTGTTATCTTGATCATATATTTTTAACTCCCCTAATGTTGTTGAATCCCAGTATGATTGAAGTACAACATATTTATATGATGTTTTATCATCGTTAAAAGAAACATCATGCCATGAAAATACATATACAGAGTCATATGATGAATCATATTTATAGCTATTAAGATCATTAATATCATTTGTTAAAAAAATTGAAATATAAGGTAAGTCATTTCCAGAATAGAACATCATTCTCGTAGGAATAGTGTTATCTGGTAAAACATAAATTAATTGTTCTGTGTTTTTTAAGTTATAATATGTTTGCGGATTTTTCATACTTCCCAATCTATAAAAAGATAAAACTGTATATGCTACAATAATTGCTATTAATATTATTGTGGACTTTTTTATTTTCATTTTTTCTCCCTTATATGAAGGATAACAAATTTTCTTATGTTATCCTTCACAGCAATATTATTTCATTCTTCTTCTCTTAACCCAAACACAAACACCTAATAATATTATTGCAATTGGGACAGCATAAATTACTGTTTTTACCATTGTATCTTGTTTTTCAGTAGCTGTATATGGAGTATCAGTTGTTGTTTTTCTAATAGAATATAATTCACCTTTATTAGCAGCAAATGCAAAAGAATTCATAACTAAATTAACATCATAATCAATCATAGAATAATTTAATAGTGCCGTATCAGAAAGTGTCATAGATGATGCTAAAACAACAGCTCTTGATTCATCTCCTGATGCAACAGTTTTTTGAAGAACTGCACCTGTTGTATATGAAATTTTCTCTGTATTTTCAATATAAGATTGTTTATCACAATCAAATATAGCAGCAGATGTAGTAGTTTTTAAAATTGGAGTAGCATTAACATTTTTTTCAACCATTTTTTCAGTATCCAATTCAATTAGACCTGTCATAAATAAAATTGGTTTTATATTATTATTAAATAAAATTCTAGTTATTTCATTATCAGATGCAACATCAGATTGAATTACTAATCCATTATATTCTGTATTAGCAAATTCAGCTACCGCATTAGTTGAAGTCTCTGCAACTAATTTATTTGGTATTGATATTGCATACTCATCTAAAACTTTTTGGAAATTTGGGAAATCATTTACACGTAACAAGTAATTAGCATCTTTGGCAATAATTACATCTCCACCATTTTCTATATATGTGCATATATTTGCAGCTTCTTTTTCTGTTAAATCTGATGCTAGACCAGGAATTACTAAAATATTACAGTCATCTGGTATTGTTGGATCCGCAATAGGATCTATACTATCAACTTCATAATATTCAGAAGTCAAATATTTATTTAAATTTGATAATCCCTTATCTACTGTAAAGTTTGCTCTCGTACCTCCTAAGAAATATACTTTTGTTACTTCATCAGAAGATAAATTATATATAGCATTTGTCAATTTTTGTTCAGTTATGTCAACAACATTAAAACTTTGATCATAAGTATATAAATCTGATGTATAAACAATTGACGTTTTTCCACTTGAAACATTTTCTCCAACTATGCATGGATATCCTTCCTCTAGTCCAAATTTTTTGATTAAATCGACATCATCTACATTTGTTGAAGAAAGATATTGATAAGAAATTTTATTATTTTCATGATTATATTGTATTAGTAAATCTTCAACAGCATCAGTATCAACATAGTTCCAATCCCATAAATAAAATTTTATTTCAGAATCAATATTTTTAGCTATACTTTTAGATTGATCTGTTAATGTATAAAGTTTACCCTTTGTTAAATCTATTTGTGCTAAGTTAACTCTTCTTACACAAGCATTGATAATTACAAATACAGCAATTAATATAACTACTAATATAATAGTTCTACTTGTATCCTTTATGCAGTAATCTTTAATTGTTCTAAAAAATTTTACAATTTTTTCTTTAAGAGTTTGTTCTTTACTCTCTTTTTTCTTTTTCTCTTTATTTTTTTCAGAATTCATTTTTTTCAAAATCTTTTTAGATTCTTTTTCTTTTTTATCCATCATTCTACCTTCTTTCTATAATTTAATAAATTACTTTACTGATTTTCTTCTTTGAAGAACAATAATAGTAAGAAGTACAAATAATAGAATAAATGAACAATATCCTACAACTTCTTTTAATGATATTATTCCTTGTGGAAACTTCTGATACATTTCTACTAATGAAAACATTTCTATTATTCCTTGATAATTTTGTAAAAATGAAACAATTAAGAAAAAAGCAATTGATACAATGCCTGCAATAACTTGGCTTTCTGTTAATGATGATGCAAACATTCCAAAAGCGATATATGCCATAGCTAATAGCACAAATCCTAACATTGCAACTAATGGTTCTATTAAACTAACATCACCAAATTGTCTTAATATTCCATAATAAACAAATAAAAACATTAATGAAATTATAACAACAATAGTCGCTGCAAAAAATTTTCCTAGTACAATTTTTACAATACTTCTAGGTGATGTCATTAATAATTGATCTGTTCCATTCTTTTTTTCTTCTGCAAACATTCTCATTGTAAGTACTGGAATTATAAAAGATAAAACTGTTGTACTATCCCAAACTATATATTCAAATCTTAATGATTGTTGAGCAAATGTATAAATATAAAACAATAAACTAACAACAATTAAAAATAAAGCAATAAAAACATAGCCAACTGGTGTAAAAAAATAACTTTTAATTTCTTTTTTTATAACTGCTAACATTATTTTTTGCCTCCTTCTTGAGTAATTTTTAAGAATGCATCTTCTAATGAATTTTCTTTCTTTTTCATTTCAACTATTGTAATATCTTGTTTTGCACATTCTTTAAATAATATTTTTCTAATATCATCTTTTCCATTATATTTTACAGAATAAACTTTTTCTTTTCCGTTTTCTTCAATTTTCTCTATCTTTTCAATATCTGGTATTGATTTTTTAATATTTTTAAATTGATTTTTTTCTTCTTCAACAGTAACTATTACTTCAGAAGAATCTGTTGTAGTTTCTTCTATTTCCTCTGTTGATGCAATTTTTAATATTTTTCCTTTATTAATTATGATAATTTTATTACACATTTGACTTATTTCTGACAATATATGTGAACTTATAAGAATCGTATGTTCCTTTCCTAATGATTTTATTAAGTTTCTAATATCTATAACCTGCTTTGGATCTAGTCCAACCGTAGGTTCATCTAATATTAATATAGGAGGATTTCCAACTAAAGCTCCTGCTAAACTTACTCTTTGTTTATAACCTTTAGATAAATTTTTAATTATTTTGTTTTGAACATCCTGTAGTCCTGTAATTTCGATTACTCTAGCAATTTCTTCTTTCTTTTCTTTTCTTGCAACAAGTTTTAAATCAGCCATGTATGCAACAAATTCTTTTACAGTCAATTCAGGATACAAAGGAACATTTTCAGGCATATATCCAATTTGTTTTTTAGCTTGTTTTGGTTTTAAATTAATATCATTCCCATTTACAAGAATCTTGCCTGATGTTGGTTCAATATAACCTGTTATCATACTCATAGTTGTTGATTTTCCAGCGCCATTAGGTCCTAAAAAGCCAACAACCTCGCCCTTCTTAATTGAAAAGTTAATGTCGTCTACAGCTACAAAATCACCATATTTTTTCGTTATGTTCTGTACCTCTATCACTTTTTTTCCTCCTTTTTAATTTTTAATTGCTTTTATATTTTTTTACATAATAGGAAAGTGCTCTGCATTTCCTATTACATAAAGACTTTGCTTTAAATCATAAACTTTTTACTTTTGCAATTAATGCTTTTATTTTTATGCCTTCATCTGAAAACATATTTTCATGTTCTGTTCTAATATCTTCAAAAATCATATCATTATGCAAATCATATGTTTTTTTAGTAATTTCAAAACCTGAATCTTCAAAATATTTTATACTTTCTTCAAAAAGTTCGTCATTGTCTGTCTTAAAAAATATTTCACCTGATTCTTTATTCAAAAATGTTTTATAATTTTCTAGTTGTCTGATATGTGTAAGTCTTCTTTTTTTATGTTTTCCTCGTGGCCATGGATTACAAAAATTAATATAAATTCTGTCAACTACATCTTCTAAAGAAAAAACATCTGTAATTCTCTCTGCATTCATTCTTATTAAAAATAAATTATCTATACTTAATTTCTTATCATTATAAACATTTTCAATGTTTCTTTTAGACAGTCCTAACATTGCTTCAATCATATCAGCAGCAATATAATTGTTTTCTAAATGACTTGATGCTAAATTACTAATAAAGTTTCCTTTTCCACATCCCAATTCTAAATAAAGAGGCCTGTCCTCATTCTTAAAAAGATTTTTCCATTTTCCCTTATATTCAGTTGGATCATCTATATAGAAGGATGCTTCTTCAAGTTCTTGCTTAGCCCATTTTCTTCTTCTAATCCTCATCATATCACCTAATTATTATATTTTTTCAAACATTCCTAAACTCAACATATAATTTCATATATTTTTAGTAAATACATCTTTAAAAAATTAAACATAATTGATTTAACTATAAATTAGTGCTTACTATAAGTATCTGTTGAAAGTAATTCTGTTGAAACCAATTCACCATTTTTATATAAATTTTTATATGCCTTGTATGTTCTAGCACCAACTTTTTGAGTAGTAATTTTTACTTCATAATCATTATCTGTATGAAGTCCATAAATAGAAATTGTACAATATCCATTTCCCACAGAAGAAACTACTCTAATTGGATAATCCCTATTATTTTTAAATTTAAAGTCTATTGATCCATATGCAACAGTTGCATCTCTTCCTCCACCGGCATAAGATGTAAGAAACATATGATTGCTACGTTCAACAATTTCTAGATTTGCAAATAATACTGCATTATATAAAGTAGTTGTAACCTGACAAATTCCACCACCTAAACCATCTTCTACTCTACCATTTACATAAATTGGAGCTTCTTTATATCCGGCAGATATTGTTCTTTCTCCTACAATTGAATTATATGAAAAAGTTTCTCCTGGCATTATAACTTTTCCATTAATCTTATTTGAAGCTAATTTCAAATTATTAGTTCTATTAGCATTATTAACATATGCTGTTGCGAAAGTTCCAAGTTCATCTGGAAAAGCTTCCATTCCTAAATCATCAACTGTAACATTAGGCTGAGTATATTTTAAATCAACTTCATATTCTGATTTTTTTTCAGAGTCTATTTGTGCTTGAACATTCTCAAAAGAATCAGCAAAATCAACACCTACCTCTTCTGGATAAACCATTCTAGGCTCTGTTGTAAAATATGCATCTTTCACTTCTCTATAAATATTTGTATGTATTTCCTGTAAATTAATAAGTGATGGATATTTATCATATGTAGGTATATCGTAAATAGCCCCATTATAATTTTTTTCATTTAGAGCATTAGAAACAATTTCTTTTGTCTTTTCTACATCTGCTGCTTTACCTATTTTTCCAGAAGTAATAATAAGTTTTTTCCCTTCAATATAGTAACTTGGCTGTTCAACTTGATCAGGCAATTTAGAAGACATGTCTAAAATACACGCTTCTAAAGCGACCTCATCATATGAAACCCCAATTTGTATATTCTCAGGATGTTTAGGCAAAGTTAAAACTTTAATATTTTTTGTAATAAAAGAACCAGTTCTTCCAATATTATAAGCATCTTCAATTGCTTTATCTAATAAAAATTCAACATTTATCTGTTGGAAATCTATTGGATACTGATTTTCTCCATATTGAAAATAAATAATATTATCTAAATTATCTAAAAATTCTTGTTTTACTTTTTCCTTAGCTTGCTCTTTCGTTAATTCTGACACATCAATTCCTTGTATTGAAACACCTTTTTTTATCTTAATATCATTTTCGTTTATAATTGCAAACGTAGTAATAACAACCATAATCGAAATAATCGCAATTAAACATAAGGATGTAAATAAATTAAATTTAAATTTTATTCCTGCTCTTGGTGGAAAAGTTTGTACACTCTTATTGTTATCTGCTACAACTAATTTATTTTCTTTGTTTTCATTATTTTCTACTTTGGGCTTAACAAGCTCTTGTGATGGCTGTAAATTTTGTATTACATTTTGCAAATATTCATTTTTAGAGTTTACATTTTTATTGTTTTGTTTAATAACTTCTTTTTTATTTTTATAAACAGCTGCCTTTTGATTTTCTTTGTTAATCACTTGAGAAGCATTTTCTTTAATTTCAAGAGTTTCTTTTATTTTATTCTTTTTTTCAATTGTCTCATCATTATTATCATCTTTTGAATTTCATCGATTTATAATTTGATTTGCCATGTTAGTATCAATCCTTCTCTAAAACAAGATAATTCATCACTATAATATTATATTTATATAGAGGTCAAAAGTCAACAAAATAAAGGGAAAACTGTATTAAAGTTTCACTGTAACAATAGTTCCTTTTGGTTTATTATGTAATATTTTTATTGTTCCACCATGCAATTTTACAATTGTATGTGCAATAGCTAAACCTAATCCACTTCCTCCTTTTTCCCTTGAACGTGCTTTATCTTCCCTATAAAACCTCTCAAATACGTGTTTAAGCGATTCATCACTTATTCCAATTCCTGTATCAATTACATTTATTGTAAATCTATCATTTTGATTATTGGCAGTTACTTTTATAGAATCGCCTTCTTCAGTATATTTTAATGCATTATCCAAAAGAATAACTAAAAGTTGTTTTAACTTATTTTTATCTACATCGACTTGTTTATTGCAAACAAGTTCACTTTCCATTTTTTTATTTTGCATTTCAGCCATTTCATTAAATGGCAATAAAACTTCATTTATTAATTCATTTAAATCTGTTTTTGTTTTATTTATTGTTGATCTATTATTATCTGCACGAGCAAGATCCATTAACTCTGTAACCATTTTAGATAATCTTCTTGTTTCATTAAGTGTAAGTGCAATATCTTCAGATTTTTCTATAATAGTACTATCCGGACTTTGCAAAAGCATCTCTTGTTTTGCCTGAATTATTGTAAGTGGAGTCCTTAATTCATGCGAAGCATTTTGCACAAATTCTGTTTGTTTTTGATATGCTTTAACAATAGGATTTATAGTTTTCTTTGATATATAATAACTTATAAAAAATGATATTATAATAAGTATTACTGTTCCAATAGTTAATGTTTTTCTAAAGTTTTCCATCATTGCTTTTTCTGAATTTATATTTATTAAAATATCAACATAATATTCCTCATTTTCTGATGAAATTAACTTACATGTTATTCCTCTATAAAAATACCTTGAATTTATTGAAATCTCATAAATTCCATCTTTTTTATCTTCCACATCAGTTTTATCAAGATACTCTGCAAAAGCTTTAACCTTTGATGACGTAGCAAGTACATTTCCTTCGCTATTTCTTAATATAGTTACTATTCTAGGATTATTGATTTTTTCAATGTTAATCTGGAATTCTTCAGTTAATCTCCCATTTGAAATTTCATCATTTTCGCCTAAATTTCCTGGAAAATCAATACTCATATTATATTTAGAAAATTCTTCCAGTTGTTTTTTAAATTGATTCAACTCTTTGTCAGAAGAATTATATAAATACGCAGAAACCTGTGTCCAAATAAAAAGACTAAATGCACTAAAAATAATAGTAAATAATATTAAATTAAATAATAAATTTTTTAATAATTCTATTTTTAAAGCTTTTTGTTCTTTCATTTTTAATCAGATAATATATATCCTACTCCTCTTAAAGTTTTTAAATACCTATCATAACCATATTTCTTTAATTCTTTTCTTAATCCACTTGCATAAACTTCTATAACATTTGTAGATGTATCTGAATCAAACCCCCATATCTTGTCAAAAATTTGCTCTTTAGTAATAATTGTATTTTTTGAACGTATTAAATATTCTAGCAAATCAAATTGCTTTCCTTGTAGCAAAACTTCTTTATCATCAATATAAACTTTTCTATTTTTTAAGTTCATTTTTAATTTTTTAAATTCCAAAGTATTATTAACAAAAAATCCATTATTTCTTCTTATTAATGCATCAATTCTTGCTAGTAATTCCTCTCTCTCAAACGGTTTGACAAGATAATCATCAGCTCCTGTTGTTAATCCTTTAACCTTATCATTTAAAGAATCCTTTGCCGTTAAAATGAGTACAGGTGTTAAAATGTTTTGAGAACGTAATTTACTTAAAACTTCATACCCATTCATTTCTGGCATCATTAAGTCCAAAATAATAACATCATAAATATTTTCTTTTGCAAACATATATCCTTCATATCCATCGAAAGCCTGTTCTACTGCATACACATTTTCAATACATTGTTTAATTGTATCTGAAAGAATTTTATCATCTTCTACTATTAAAACTTTCATATCAACTTTCCTTTCACTTTTCTTGTTGTCTAAAATTCTCCTTCTAATATAGTCAAATTATATTATTGGTTTCTTAAAAAAATCTTAAAATTCATCATACAATCAAGCATTAGTACTACTCCAAAAAAAGGTAAAGACAAGCTTTACCTTTTTGAAAAATTATAATTATTTTTCTATTAATGTTGGTTCTGCTATAAAAATATCTAAAGTATTATTACTAATAATTTCTATCTTTAGTTCATCAACATCTGATACATCAACAGAAAAATCTATACTTTCTGTATCATAATTTAATACTGGTGAAGAATATATTAATTTTTCCCCATTATAAATATTGACTTTTGGCTCTCCAACGATTTTATTTTTCTCCTGCTTTTCTGATATGCAAATTTTTCCATAAAAAGATGAATATTTTTTATCTAAAACATAATTTACTGTTCCTGTATCTCCAGTCATAAATGATTTAATATATCCATTATATTCATTTTTATCTTTATCTTTTATTAAAGAATTTTCAGATGTATATAATCTTGTTCTTGAAATTTCATCTAAAGTCAACAAGTTAACTGTTTCAACTTTTGATATTTCTTTAACTAGTTCCTGAATGTCTTCATCATCTGGTAATAATTCTTCTATTTCTTCTACTTGTTCTTTTGCTTTGCTAAAGTTTTTGTTTAACATTTCTCTTGCTTCAAGAATAAAATCAGCTTTATATTTATCTTTTAATTCTTCTATTTCATCTTCAAGTTCTGACAATCCATCAGTATTATAATTTAATATATATACTAAAGTATCTTTTGTTTTTTCATCACCTTCGATTTTAGAAATTTCATCTTTCAATTTAGCTATATAAATCTCATTTTTCTTTGATAAAACACTTTCAGCATTTTGCAAACTGCTTTGAATTTGAGATATAATTTCAAGTGCTTTATCATATTTATTTTCTTTTAAGTACTCATCTGCACTTACTAAATAATCATTTAAATATAATTGCTCAACTTCTTTTAATTTTTTTGTTACTTCTGAATAATTATCAAAATCTTCTGATATTGATTGTAATAATTCAATTGCTTTTGTATAGTCTTTACTTTCAAGAAGTGTTAATGCATTTTGATAAATTTGTTTCATTTTTTCATTTGATAACTCTTTTTCCTTATTTGTTAAAAATTCTTTACCAAAATAGAAACCAACTAACAATAAAATTATTACCAATATTATAGTTAAGAAAAAATTTCTCACTTTTCTTCCAAAAGAATTTTTTATTCTTTCTTTTTCTGCCTTAATTTCAGCTTTTTCTTCAATTTTTCTTTGTTTCTCTTGAAGTTTTTGTTCTAAAACTTTTTGTTTTAACTCTTTTTTTGTAAGTATTTTTTCTTCTTTTTCTTCCATAAAAACTACCTCTTTTTTTATCCTAATTAATACAACTTCTTTTTTATTATATATCATAAGTTTGTGTTTTTTCAACAATTTTTAATCACTTTATTTTGATAATTGAATTATTCTAATAATTTCAAAAATATTTTTTTCAATATTAGGGAAATATTGTAATTTTGCTCTAACAATATTAAAATTATCAACTATTACAACATCACTCATAACAGTATTTTTGTCATTTATTTTTGCTATCATTCCATATTTTCGACAAATTTCACCAACAGGATCTTCTATTATTGGAAAAGTAATTTTTACTCCCGTATTTCTATGTATATCTTCCATCCATGCAATATGTGATAACAAATTTCCAGTACTCATTGCAATAATTTTCGTATTTAATTTGTCAAAATCTTTTTTATTTTTTTGAAAATTAATTAATTCTGATGTAGAAATGAAATTAAAATCTTCCTTATATGAAAATAATACAAACCATTCATTTTCTTTTGAAAGTGATATTTCTCCAGCAGTTGAATTAGCTCTAAAATTAGGTGCTACATCTCCTAATTGCAGTTTTCCATTGGCTAATAACTCATAATCCATAAGTAACTCCTCCTCAATATATCTTATTCTTTGAATTAAAGGTTTGCCGCAGGATTTTAAAATATTTTATATGTCATACTATGTATTTTCGTTACAAGGTCCGCATCAATTGTTCGCCCGCCAAAATTTCTTTAGAAATTTTGTGTGGATCTGTAGCGAAGCTTTTTATATAATATGAAAATCTAAAAAACTTTCATATTATAGAACAAAAGCGGACATTATTAATATTTTTACTTCTTAGAACTTTTTTAAGTCCGCGTCTTTGTTCTATGCGCCAAATTTTTGTTAAAAAATTTGTGTGCAATTTGGGCGAAGCCTTTATATTATAGGAAATTCGAAGAACTTTCCTATAATATAACAAAAGCGGACATTATTAATATTTTTACTTCTTAGAACTTTTTTAAGTCCGCGTCTTTGTTCTATGCGCCAAATTTTTTTAAATTTGTGTGCAAATTTGGCGAAGCCTTTATATTATAGGAAATTCGGAGAACTTTCCTATAATATAAAAAAAGCCATCCGTTTAGCGGATGACTTGGGGAAGAAAAAATTTCAAGACTATATCTTTTTTAGTCTTTATGTACATATATTAATACATAAACATTAAAATAACCTTAAACTGTAACTTTATTTATAATTTTTGTTATTGCTAAAAGTAAAATATAAGCCGCAACAATACTTGCACCTGTTGGTAAATTTAAAATAAAACTCATAAATACACCTAAAATAAAACATGTAACAGAAATAATGCCTGAAATAATAATTAATTGTTTAAAACTGCTTGTTAGACCTTTAGCAATTATTGCAGGAAAAACAATTAAACTAGAAATCAATAATGTTCCCATCATTCTCATTCCAAGAACTACAATTAGAGCTGTTAAAAAAGAAATTAAAAATTGATAAAATGTAACATTAATTCCCCTAGTTTTAGCAAAATTCTCATCATATGTAATCAAAAATAATCTATTATAAAATAATAAGTAAACAATCAAAACTACTATTGATAAAACAACACTAATAATAACATCTAATGTTGTCATAGATAAAATACTTCCAAACATGTAATTTGCGACATCTATATTAAAGCCAGTAGAAACTGAAGTTATTATAATTCCTGTAGCCAGTGCGCCTGTTGACACCAGTGCAATCGTTATATCTCCACTTTCTCCTTTTTTTTGGCTAATAACCATAATTATAACTGCTGCTATCATAACTATAGGAAGCGAAACAAGTAAAGGAGAAACATTTAAAGCAACAGCTAATGTTAATGCAGCAAAGCCAACTTCTCCTAAGCCATGTCCTATCATAGAATAGTTTTTAAGCACCAAAATAACTCCAATTAGTGCAGCACAAATTGAAATTGCAACTCCACAAATTAGAGCTTTTTGAATAAATGAATAATTTAGTAAATTAATTATTTCTTCCATTAAAAACCTTCTTATTTTATTATGTCCAAAATCAATATTAAACTAAAGCCCTTTAAATGTAAATTTAGAGGGCTTTAATTGCATAACAGAAAAGATATTTTCATTTTCCATTATATAAAGGCTTGGACATAAATTAATACTCATAATACATTCCAATTACTTTACCTTTGTAAAGATAAAATGTTATATATTCAACCATTTCACGTTTGAATTGCTTAGTTTTCTTCCACATATCATCTTCAGAATCATATTCTTCACCAGTATATGGTTCTACTTCAGTAGCCCCTTCTAGCTCTTCTTCATCTTCTTCTATTTCATCTTGAACATTATATTCTTCGTCCATATCTTCCATTGACTCATCTTCTGTATCTGCTTCCTCAGTATCTATTGCATTTTCCTCTGTATTTATTACTTCAGATTCATCTTCTGGATCTACTTGATCATCAATGTTCTCATCTTCAAAATATTCTTCATCATCTGTATCTTCATTTATCTCTTCTTCAACAATTGGTGAGGTAATTTTTACTCTACAAACAACCTTTTTTAAATCTTTATTATCAGCAGCTTCTGTAGAATACACTACTTTCAATAATTTATATTTGTCACGTTGATTTGAATTTTCAGAATACATTTCTTGAAGATCATTTTTATATAATTCTACTTCTTCATCAGTTATTGATTCAATTGCTTTGTCAAAGTTTTTTATAAATTCTACTCCTGCAACTTCTTTTCCATCCTCTGTTACATAATATCCATAATCCCATGCTATTGCAGCTCTAATATCAAGTGCTTTTTCTATTTTATTAATATTCCCAGCATTTTCCGCAGAAATATATTTTTTAATTGCTCTCTTCTCTGATCCTGTAAAGACAAATAAAAGTATTCCAATTATTGCAATAACTAATACAACAGCAATCAATGCTTTTGCGTGTGTTTTTAACCATGTTCCTATATTTTTCATTCGTATTCTCCTTTTTCATTAATTTTTAACTATAACAATTATATTATAATGATTTTAAAACATCAACATTTTTATTCTATTTTTTTATATAATAGGAAAATTCTCCGAATTTCCTATTATATAAAGGCTTAGAACAAAGACATTGTCCGCTTTTGTTCTATACACCAATTGGACACAAATCATCAGTTACTATTTTTTTATCTGACTGAAAATCTGTTATTTCCATTTTTACAAGGTTTTGATATTTATCATACTTTTCATTATTTCCATTATTTTTATTTTTAAATCCTATTAAAATAAAATTTTGTAATTTCAAATCATCAATACCTTCAGCAACTTTATAAACTTTTACATCATCAAAAATTGCTTTATACGTAGAAAACTCATACTTTAGAAAATCTGAATTTTTACCATCTAATGATGAAATAATATTTGTTATAACTACCCCATTATCATTCAGCGCTCTTTTTACATTATACATTGCTTCAAGTGTCGTAAGTTGAAAAGGAGCATTTGTTCCTTTAAAAGCATCAATTAATATACAATCATATTTTTTATTAGTTTTATTCAAGTATGTTCTTCCATCTTCATGATATATATTTAATCTTTTATTTTCAGTATTTAAGTCAAAATATTTTTTTGAAATTTCCGTCATTTTTTTATCAATTTCAACTACATCAATGTTTTTATCTGGAAATTTTCTCAGATAATAATTTGGATATGTATATGCCGCTCCCCCTATCATCAACGTATTATTTGCATTATCATTATAATAATCAAATAAATCATAATATTTTAAATAATTATCTGTCATTTCATTTTTCTCAGTAGTTACTGATTCGTATGCTGTATCAACTTGCAGCGCATAGAATTTTTGGTTATTTGATTCAATACTTTTAATCCATATTCTGCTATATTCTGAATCTGTATCTAGAACAATATCTGTATGTGTTCTGAAAAAAGTCCATTTTCCAAACATAACTAGTGAAATTAAAATGATGCACACAACAATTGATTTTAATATATATTTTAAGTTTTTGTCTTTATATAAAGCAAAAGATAATATAAATAAAATAATTACAACACTTAGTATTATATTTTTTACACCAATTATTGGAATCAAAACAAAGCCTGCTAAAAATGTTCCTACAATACTTCCAACCGTTGAAAAAGCTGAAATTTTACCTGAAATTTTTCCTACTTCCTCTAAATTTTTATCTTTAAGCTTTACTGAAAATGGAGAAACAGTTGATAAAAATAAACTTGGTATTCCAAAAGTAAGAGTTGAGCAAACAATTGCTATTAATGTTGGAGCCAACGATGTTTTTGAAAGTGGTTCTATTATATAAACTTCTAATAATGGAATTATACTTATGAAAATTGCTGCAATTAAAAGGAAAATTGATAAAACACTTATATTAGGATATTTGTCAGAAACTTTTCCACCTATATAATATCCTAAACTCATAAAAGCTAGCATCATTCCTATTATGCATGTCCATATCAAATTTGAGCTTCCTAAATAAGGTGACAATATTCTAGCTGCAATTAATTCAATAATCATTCCAATTGCACCAGAAACAAATGTCGTAATTTCTAATATGTATTTTTTCAAAATCTTTTCTCCTATGTTTATTGTTCTTCTATTTTTTTATCACTTACTACTGAGCCATCAAGTTCTATCACACGAATATTAGGATTTTTAATTTCATCTAAGTCATGTGTAGCCATAATAATCGTTATATCTGTTTTTTCAAACAATTCATCTAATATTTTATAAAAACTTCTTATCGTTTGTGCATCAAATCCACTACAAGGTTCATCTAGTAATAAAATTTTCGGATTTCCGATTAATGTTCTAGCTAAAAGTATTCTTTGTCTTTCTCCTCCTGATAAATCTCCTATTTTTTTATTTAATAATTTTTCTATTTTTAATTTTTTTGAAATTTCTTCTAATGCTTTCTCATCATCTTTTGAATAAAATGGTCTCATTTTATGTTTTTGGCAACCAGTCAAAATTATTTCTTTAGCTGTCGCAGGAAATTTTATATCAGTCATATTATTTTGTGCTAAATATGCAACTTCAGATCTTTCACTAAGAAAATTAATTGTACCAGAATCTTTTTTTATTAAACCTGCAATTGTCTTTAATAATGTACTTTTGCCAGAACCATTTTTACCAACTAAGCATATATATTCATGTTCTTTTATTGATATATTAATATTTTTTAATGCATAATGTTCATTATACTTTACATCTAATTTTTTAATTTCAATAATTTTCACTATTTTTCACCTCATTGTAAAGCTTTTTTTATATTTTCTAGATTTTTATACATTATATTTAAATATGTTTCTCCTCTGTCCATTTCTTCCTTTGTTACTGAATGTAAGCTATGTAATTCCAATATTTCAGTATTAGTTTCTTCTGAAATTGTTTTAGCTATATTTCCGGAAGAAAGTTCTTTATTAAAAATATATTTTATATCATATTTTTTTATTTCTTCTATTATTTCTATAATTTTGTCTATACTAGGTTCTGAATTTTCTCCGCAAGAATCATATGCACTAGCATAATTTAAATTATATCTATTCATAAGATACGAATATGAAAAAGGTCCGGCAAAAACAATTTCTTTTCCTTCTGCATTTTTGGTAACTTGTTCAAATTCATAATCTAATTCACTCAATTTTGTAATGTATTTTTTTTCTCTTTCTCTGTAATATTCTTCATTTTGAGGATCTTTACTACATATTTCATCTGTAATATTTTGTACTAATTGGATTGATTTTAAAGGATCAAGCCAAATATGAGTATCATATTCTTCTTCCTCATGTTCATGTTCTTCTTCATCTTCAATTTGGGCAAATTCAATTTCATGACTTATGTCCTTTATATTATCTTTAGAATCAAGTCCAGAAATAACAGAACCAGCCCATGGTTCCAATTTATCTCCTAAATATAAAAATAGTTCTGAATCTTGAATTTTAATTATATCCTGAGGAGTTGGTTCATAATCATGTATTTCAACTCCTGGAGCAAGTAACATGGAAACATTTGCCTTATCTCCAGCAATTTCACGTGTAAAATCATATACAGGATAAACAGTCGCAATAATATCTAATTTGTCAGAATTAACAACTTGTTCAGTATTTTTTAAATTCAATACTGTCAATAATCCAAATATTATTACAACTAATATAATTAATGAAATAATAACTTTTTTCAATTATGTTTTACTCCTATTCATAAAATTCCTCACCTATAAAATCATACGGAATATCTGTTAATTCTGAAATATATAAGTCATAATTTGATGTATGCTTTTTATTGCTTACACTATATACTGCTGTGTAAGCAGGATTATCAATTACTGTTCCATCTCGATTTTTTAATGTAATTTTATTTCCACTTAAATCAACTAAATCCATCTCAATATTACTTGGATACCCAGTTTCATTAAAGTTTACTTTTAATGGTAAATTAGCACATATTAATAATCCTGTGTTTAATAATGAAACATCTATATAATCATATTCTATATCTAAAATTTTTTGAAATTGCTTATCAACAACAATATATTTATCATTTTCTTGTTTTACAATATAAGCATTATCTAAAACATAAATATCTTTATACGTTGGTGAAACTTGTTCCCCATTTTCATTTGCAAAATAAATAACATCTCTATCATAATCTTTTATTAAAATTTGAGAATCAAAAAATTCTAAAATTTGTATGTTTCCATTTAATTCAATCCTTTTAGTTTCTTTTGTATACCATCCTTGAATTTTTTCAGATGTCTTATAAAAAGGTAAACATCCATTACTAAACACATATAAATTGTTTTCATCAAATTTTAAATTATCACAATCTATGCTTATTTTTACTTTTGGATTATCTCTCCTTAAAAATTCATATCTGTTTTTTCCTCCAGATTGTGAAACTGTTATATAAACATCATATTCATCATTAAAAGGATATCTATATGGATAACCATCATATGCTTTTATAGAATTCATATTACTAGTAGATGTAGTTTTTAAGCCCTCTTCAACTTCTCCATCTTGTTTTAAAGTTTCTTGATATATTTCATTTAATTTTTCAAGTTGTCCTTCATAATCAGTTACTGAAATTTCATTTTTATAGCTCATTACATTTCTTTTATTTTTTAATATGACCTTTGCAGTTTCTCCCTGTACAACTAATGCTACATCAAAATTTTTATCGTACTTTCTTATAGTTACAAATGGTGAAGCATAATCATATTCAAAATCAATTTTAATATCACCATTTGAATTGATATATCCCCATTTTCCATTTCGTTGAACATTTATATAAAATTCAGCATCTTCACCTAATTCACTTATATTTTTGAAATAATCTTCATTATATTCTACATAACCTTTGTTTTCTTCTTTCATAATTTTCTTCAATTCATCTTTATATGTAAAAATATTAATTCCAACTAATCCTATTGCTACAATTACAACCGAAACAATAACCATATAAAAAACATTATTGATAAATATTAAATTTTCCCTTAAAACTTGTATTTCAACTAATAAAGCTGCCAAAATATATAAAACAGCTATATAATTGAAATCCAAAAAATAAAAACTTGAAGATAAAATTGCTAGAACATATGAAAACAAAAATATTTTATCTTTATAGTTAAATATTAAAGTTACTAAATTAACAATTGCAACAACAATTAATAATCCAAAAATTAAAGTATAGTTTTGCTTTATCAAACCAACTTCTTGTTCTGTTGCATTATTAATGTTAGGCATATAAAAATTAAAAAATAATACAAGTGCACCATATAATAGGTTCATTAAACCTACAATGGCATTTACTAATTTACCTTTCATGCTTGAACTTCTCCGTTTTTTTCTTTCGTTTCATCAATTTTTTTATCTAATACCGTAATTCCATACATTGCGAGTGCGGCAATTAATCCTATTATAATACCAACAAAAATTTCTACGGTATTCGTAAATTTAGGAATAAACATTACTAAAGATGTAATTGAAAATCCGATTATTGCATAATATGTCATTCCATAAAATCTTTTAAATAAATATGTTATCATACCTGCAGTTGTTAAAGCTATTGTTATATAACCAATTCCAAAAGGAATAATTATAGAAAAATTAAGTGTTGTAAATCCTTCCAATATTGGAGCAAGCACTCCCATAAACATTAGTATATGTACTGTTGTCATTCCAGGCATTACTGCTCCCCATGCATATATTGCTCCATAAATGATAAGTTGTGATATTCCAATAAATTCAACTGTCTTTCCTTCTTTAGTATTTGAAGCTATAACAGTAAATATTATTGTAATTACTAAAGCTACAACCATACTAAGTAAATATTTTTTCTTAAATCCTTTTTTATTAGCTGTTGCAATTAATGTTGGAATTCCACCAATTATAATTCCAAGAAAAGCACACATTGTATATGCATTATAATTTTCAAGTAAAAACTTTACAACATTTGCGAAACACGCTGCACTAATAACAATTCCTAATAAAATAGGCCAAATATATTTTACATTTTCTTTAAAGTTTTTAAAAGGATTTGCTATGATTTCCATGCATCTGTCATAAATACCAAGTACAATAGCAAGAGTACCAGCACCAGCAGTCAGAGCAGCTACGCCGATAATTAATCCTTTAATAATTTTTGTAATAATCTGTTTCATCAAATATCCTTCAAATATAATCCTTTTTCCTTTATATATTTTTCAACATCTTTATTTATTAATTCAGATATTGATTCTTTTTTTTCTAACTTATTTCTAATCATTGTAGAACTAACTTCTATATTTTCATTATTTTTCATGTAAATAACGTTTTTCTGATTTATATTAGCATCGTATTTGTCATTTCTTTGAAAAACAATATAATTATATTGTTTTAATTCTTCATAATTTTGCCATCTTGGCATTTTTTCAAAATTATCTTCTCCCATAAAAAAAACTATTTCATCTGTTTGAAAATGTTTTTTTATATTTCTAAAAGTATCAATTGCTTTATAACTCTTGTCATTTTCTATCTTATAAATATAAATTTGTTCATCATTTTTTATTAAAAGTTCCAACATTTTTATCCTGTCTTCTAATCTTGCTAAACCATTTTTTTTATAATAATCATTTACAGGTACAAAAAAAACTTTATCAAACTCATATTTTTCTAATGCTTCCTTAATTAAGTTATAATGTGCAATTGTTGGAGGATTAAAACTTCCTCCAAAAAAACCTAATTTCATTATATTATTTTTTGTTTAACTCCTTTTTTATTACTTCAAATATTTCTTCATGTATATCTTCTACACTTCTTATTTGATCATTTTTTACGCATAAAATTTCACACCAACCATATTTTTTTGCGACATCACATGCAGCATTATAACTATCAATTATGTGATTTGCATCTCTTTCATGTATATCCTTTTCCATAGTATGAGAAAATTTATTTTCTCTATTTTTTATAAGCTCTAAACTATTCTTAGGTGGCATATTTAAGAAAAAAACTTTATCTGGTTCTGGGATTCCATATATTCCAAATTCTAAATCATATAACCAAGAAATAAATTTTTTCCTTTCATTCTCATCTTTAATTTTACCAGCCTGATGAACCATATTAGCAGAAGTATATCTATCTGCCAATATTATACCACCATCTTTATAGTATTTTTCAAATTTTGTTTTATATGTAGCATATCTATCTGCAGCATAAAAAGTCGAAGCAATATATGGGCTAACTTCATTAGCATGTTCTCCAAATTCTCCTGATAAGTACATTTTAACTAATGAAGATGATGGACTTTCATAGTTTGGAAAAGAAATTTCCATATATTCAATATTTTCTTTTTGTAATCTTTCTTTAAGCTTTGAAAATTGTGTTTGTTTTCCACTTCCATCTGTTCCATCAATTACAAATAATTTTCCCATAATATTGCTACTCCTTATTCTTCTAACTTTAATCTCTCAAATAATGGTTCTATTGTTTTATTTGTTAAATCTATTTCATTTTCTAAAAATATTGGTTTCCAAGAAGGCTTTTCCAATTCTAAATATTCTCTAATTTTACTACATGTTTCAGGCATAACTGGTTCAAACAAATTACTTAAATTTGCAATAATGTTAGCACATGTAAATATTGTATTTACAAATTCTTTTTCATTTTCTTTTCTTTGTTTCCATGGTTCTCTAGAATCATAATATTTGTTTGCTAATTCAACTAAATTTATGATTTTTGAAACAGCTTCTCTAAATTCTAATTTTTCAATTAAGCTTCCAACTTCATCATAAATCTTTTCTATTACCTCTTTAATTTCACTATCAATTTCACCAACTTCTATTTTTTCTAGTCCTTTGAACTTAATAGTTCTATTAACCAAGTTTCCAAATTTATTTAATAATTCTCCATTATGTGTTGCTATAAAATCTTCTGGTGTAAAATTAGTATCTTTCTTTTCTGGTCCATTACTTACTAAATGATATCTTAAAGAATCAACAGGATATAAATCTAAAGCTTCTAATGCAGTAATTCCAATCTTTTTGCTTTTTGAGAATTTTTGATCATTATAATTTAAATATTCAGTAGAAACTATTGTATCTACTAAATGATAATTTTCTCTCTGACCTAATAATAAAGCATTTAAAATAATACTATGAAAAACAATATTATCTTTTCCATGGCACATATAGATTTTATTGTTATGTCCCTCTTTCCAAAAGTCTTCCCAGTTTAGTCCTTTTTCTTCGCATAATTTCATTGTATCTGTCAAATATCCTAAAACAGCATCAATCCATACATACATTCTTTTATCTTCATATCCAGCAATAGGAATTTCTACACCCCAAGTAATATCCCTTGTAACAGCTCTTTCAACTAAACCTTGCTTTAAATATTTCTCTGTTTCGTTTTGAGCATTAACTCTCCATTCTCCTTTTACTTTTTGAGTATGCTCTTCTATTTCTTTTTGGAATTCAGGCAATTTTAAATATAATATTTTATTATCTCTTTGAACTGCTTTAGTACCACAAACAATACAAGTTCCTCCAATTAATTCTTCAGATGTAGGAACATGTAAACAGTTGTCACATTGATCACCTTTAGTTTCTTCTCCACATTCAGGACAAGTTAAAACTATTTCTCTATCTGATAAAAATTTCTTACATTTTTCGCAATAAGACTGTGGTTCAATTTTTTCATAAATATAACCATTATCATATAACTTTTTAAATAAGACTTTTACTTTTTCTTTATGATAATCAGTATCAGTATTAGAAAATAAGTCATATGAAAAATTAAGTCTATTAAATAAATTTCTAAATTCATTATCATAATGTTCTGCTATTTCTTTTGGTTCTCTTCCTTCTTTTCTAGCTCTTTCTGTGATTGGAGTTCCATGGCAATCTGAACCTGAAACAAACATTACATTATCACCGTTTAATCTAAAATATCTGGCTAAAATGTCTCCTGAAATTAATCCTGCAATATGACCTAAATGTAATGAACTATTAGCATATGGCCATGCATTTCCAATTACAATATTTTTATTCATAATAATATATCACTCTTTCTAAAAACGATTTCTTTTTGTTCCAATTACATACTCTTCTTCTTCGGGTTCAACAACCTTTGATTCACTCATTCCTAGCTCTTTCAAAACTTCTTCTCTTTCTTCATATAATCCTGATAGTTCTTTTTCTTTGTCCCTAGGATTTGAATTTTCATTTTCTTGTTCTTCTTCATTTTCATTTGTTCTTGTATAAGATTTATCATCTTGTTTTAAATCATGAATTTTTGATTCTATTCCTGCTAATCTTGCAAGTAAATTTTGCCTTTTTTGAATATCGTTAAAATTCAATTTTTTATCTTCTTTGAAATCTTGTTGTTTCTCTTCTTCCTTATCATAAGCTACTTCAGTCTTTTTTGGTGTTCCATTACTACTTTCTATATAAATATTTCGTGGATAAACTGAAGATACAGGTACTCTTTCAAATCTAGTACTTCCATAATTTTGATATTTTATTGCATTAATATCAGTTTCTCCAGAATAACCAACATACATAATCATATTTTGATCATCATCTAAGCTTTCTCCTGCTCTTCTGATTTGAAATAAATTATACCTATCTACATTTGGATTAGTTTTTCCAGCACGTACTTCTCCTGCTTTCAAACTTGTAAAGACATTATCTCTTGTATCTTTTAAAGTTGCTGCTAATTGTTTTGAAATAGGAGTTGCCTCAAAACCTTGCATTTCCTTTCTAGTACCATCGTCTTTTTCTTCCATTAGTTTAAAATTATTATTTCTAAATCGAACAATTATAGGTTTTGCAGTTCCTTTCATATCTTGATTAAATATTTTTGATCCAGCATCTCTATCTTCTATACGAATTACACTTATTATATCATCTGGATTTTCTCCTAGTTCTTTAGCAATTTCTTGTTTTTCGATTTCTTCTTTAGTTAAATCTTCTCTTCTTTTTTCTAATGGAACAATCTCCAAAGAACCAGTACCATTTTTTTCTCCAGCTTCTTTTGTATGATCTTGAACAACTAATTTTTCCTTTGGATCTATCAATAACTCAATATTTAATTGTTTAGAAAGCCATTTTTCGTCAAACATTAACTCGCCTTTTTGATCAACTTGAGCAAGTTTTTCTAAAGAATTAACTTTTAAACTTCCATCTTCTAATGGAACAACTTGAATTCCTTTACTTTCAAGTACTTGCAATTGTTCGACTTTAACATTTTTTCTTATCATTTCTCTAATTGCAGAACTTTCAGCAATTTCTTTAAAAGGTAATTCATTAGCAGATTTTTCAATATCATCAATTGACATTCCGTCTTGCATTAAAAGCATAATATCTTTTCTATCTAATTTTGTGTTTTTCTCAACTTCAGCTACTCTATCTTTATCTATTATTAAAGAATGTTTTTTCAGAATTTCACTACGTCCATCTGCATTTTCTAATAAAACAACTTTAGGTATTTTAAGTCCTCCATCTAGTAATACCAATTCATCTATATTTCTAATTGAATTAAATTTTTCATCACGTTGGTCATTATTGGATAAATAAGATTGTAATAAAGTCATATCAGTTAACTCATCTTCGATACTCTCCATAGCATCTTTTTTTAAAAAACCTTTTTCCATATCTTCTCCTATTCAATTTTTATTTCAATTTTGATTCAATTAAATTAGCTAATTCTTTAGCTTTTTTAGTAATAAGATCTTGATTTTCTCCTTCAATCATAACTCTAACTAGTGGTTCTGTTCCTGAAGGTCTAATTAAAACTCTACCATTTCCAGAAAATTCATTAGTTAATTTTTCTATTGCAGATTTAATTTCTTCATCTTTATCATAATCATATTTTTTATCAGCATTTACTTTTGCATTAATCAAAACTTGTGGATAGATATTTATTATTTTTCTTGCTTCAGAAGGCAATTGTTTACTTTCTAATAGTATTTGTATAAGCATTAATGATGTTAATATTCCATCTCCTGTTGGATTATAATCAAGAAAAATAATATGTCCAGACTGTTCTCCACCAATGTTATATCCATTTTTCATCATTTCTTCTAAAACATATCTATCTCCAACTTTTGTTTGTTTAAAATCAATTTCTTCTTTTTCAGCAAATTTCTTTAATCCCAAGTTACTCATAACTGTTGCAACTAAAGTATCATTTGCTAATTTTCCCTTTGATTTTAGATAACTTGACGCAATAGCAAGCATAACATCTCCATCAATTACATCTCCTTTTTCATCAACAGCTAAGCATCTATCGCCATCACCATCATACGCTATTCCTAAATTATATTTTCCTTCAACTACTTTTTCTTTTAACATATTTAAATGTGTTGAACCACAGTTGTCATTAATATTTATCCCATTTGGTTCATTATTAATAATATCAAAATTTATTCCCAATCTTTTATATACTTTTTCAGCAACTTTGTATGTTGCTCCATTTGCAGTATCTATTAATACTCTAAAATCTTCAGTTTTATTTTTGGTAATATTTTCGTGGAATATACCAACAATAAAATCAACATAATCATCGATCATTTCTTCAGCATTAGTAGAAACACCAATTTTATCAGCAACAGATGTTAGCTCAGATAATTTTTCCTCTGAATCCATTATCTCTTCTATTTCTTCTTCTACACTGTCTGGAATCTTTGTACCTTTGTTGCTAAAATATTTAACTCCATTAAATTCAAAAGTATTATGTGATGCTGATATAACGACACTTGCATCAGCATTATATTTTTTAGTTAAATACGCAACTGCTGGAGTTGGTATTACTCCTAAAGTTTTTACATTTGCTCCATAGCTTAAAAAACCAGCAATCATTGAACTTTCTATTAATGTACCAGAAATTCTTGTATCTCTGCCAATAAATATAGTTGGCACATGTCCAGAATTTTTAGAAAATACAGCTGCACCTGCTTTTGCCACTCTAAAAACTAAATTAGGAGAAAGTTCTGTATTAGCAATTCTTCTAATCCCATCAGTTTCAAAATATTTTCTCATATATAATCCTCCTTAAAGATGTTAATATTATACATTTATAATATTAATTTTTCAAGTATTGTGCAAAGCCTTTATCTTATAGGAAATTCGGAGAACTTTCCTATAAGATAAAAAAGGAAGGCGTCTTGTATCGACGCCCTTTATGTAATTTTATTCTTCTTTATTTGCTAATTTAAGTTTTTCTTCTTCCTTAATAGTCTCTGATAATATTTGAATTAACCAAATAAATATTAATAATATAGGAATATAACTTGAAACAGGAATTCTTGTAATTGCAATTACTGAAATTATAAATGCTTGATTTAAAATCATCTCAAAAACTAGTTTTAATGGTTTTAGTATCCATGCATGTTTACATTCATTTCTATATCTAATTGCAAAATAAACTGCTACAATTGCCAAGCTAACAATCATTGGCATAATAAAGTTCCTTATAACATTTATTATATTAGTTTTTGCAACATCTGTATATCTAATACTTGATGTTTCATTTAGCAATTCATCTTTAGTATATTCATATCCATATTTTTCTTTTATTTGAGAAATTAATGAATTTATTTCATCATCTGATAATTCTGAAATGCTCTCAACATTTAATTCTTCTAATATATCAATTTTCTTTAATTCTTTAATATCAAAGCTTGTACCATATTTTTCATTTATTTTTGTAAAAAAGTTTTTTATCTGATCATCATTCATGTTTTTTACATCTATGGCAATACTTGTACTAAATAAAGTTGAATTTCTAGCAATCACATCAGAGTCAAAAGATTCTTTTGCAATTTTTTGAATATCGTTAATATCATGATCTTTCACAATTGCTACTTCTAGTCTTTTATGAGTTGAATACAAAGTTCCATAATTAAAATCTTTTTTCCAAATCATAACTGCACCAAAAATAATTGCAATAATCATTAAAATATATATAATTTTCCTATTTTTCATCTATTTATCATTCCTTTCATTTAATAATAAAAGTGAACATACTACTGTGTAGATAAATGTAATTACACCCCAAAAGCCTACCATTCCGGCTGATGATATATTAATATCTTTTGAAAATACAAATACAATTATTGTGATGAAAAGAGGAATAATATTTACGATCATTTTTTTCAATCCACCTACTGTTCCTTCATTTATTATCATTAATAATAGCAAATAGTTAATCATTGCCATAAATAATATCATTACTAAACTTGTTAATGTTATTGCCACACCAGCATATCTAATCAAAATTAAAAGTAATGCAATAAAACCAACTTCTATAAGAGTAGCTAGTACACCTTTTTTTCCTAATTTTTTTATTATAATTGCTGCAACAATAACAACAATAGCTGCTCCAATTATAGCCATTACCATTATGTGTTTTTGTGTTAATGTTGATTCAAAATATGTGCTTGAAGTATTTACATAAGTAATAGGTAATTGTTCTGAATCTAATAATGTTTGATATATTAAACATTGTCTATAGTTTTCATTAAATGTATCTTCTTGATTAGCATCAACTCCTTGATATAGAGTAAGATTTAAATTTGTATAATTTGAATCAGGAGCAAAATATGTTACTCTTTTGTCTTCACCATCTATTCTTATAGTTACAGTTTTTTGAGCAAGATCTCCATTAGAATCAGTATACTCAACATATGTTTTTGAAATTTCATTTAATTTCTTTTCGCCAGCAGAATTAAATTCAATAGTAACACCTAAATCATAAAGTATACTATCTTCTGTAGATGCATCACTTTGTGCATAAAATGCTGATGCACTACTAATAGCACTACTATCTAATAATACTTCTTCTGTTTCAGAATCAACAATTTCAAATTTTCCTTGTTCTGTTATTAAATCAAAAAGGTATTCTGAATTTGTTTCATTTGGTACTTCCACATTTATGTTTCCATTTCCTTCATCAACAGAAATAGTTGAATCTATAATTCCAAATGATTTTATTCTCTTTTCAATTATATCACGAGCTTTTCTATAATTGTTTGCATTCAAGTTTTCTGGTTTATTTACAGGAACTTGTGTAGTTTTTGGTTCTTGTTCATCTTCTTCTGTAGTGTCTGTATCTTCTGATGTTTCTGCTTCTTCTGCATTTTCTGTTTCTTCTGTATTTTCGCTTTCTTCTTGTTGTTCTCCATCAGAAATTTCTTGTTCCTCTGTAGAGTCATCAACTGCAAATCCAAAACTTTTTGTTCCAGTTAATTCTTTACTTAGTTCATAATCTGGTAATATATTTTTCCATCCATTTAAGTTTCTTGTATTTATTCCTAAAAAAGAAACCAAAGATATTAATAATATTACTAAAATTACTATAGCTTTTTTAAGTACGCTCACTAGATCCTTCTTTTTCACTCTTTATTACCCCCTATAATAAATTCGTATCATTTATGATTACTTCAAACCATAATCCTAAAAATTTTGCTGCATATTTACTCATCATTGTTCTTTCCATAAATATTTCAAAATAATCTAATACCGGACACATTTTAGTATCTATAGTCAAATCCAATATGATCTTTTTTGATTCTTTATCAATTCTTAATTTTGCATCAGTAACTGCATAATTAACTCTATCATGCTTATCAAATAAAGACATATTTGTTTTTGATACTCTACTTCTATGTGCATCAGACTTATCTGCTAATATAATAGCTGCAGAGATGTCACTAACTGCTGTACCAGTGTTTTCGTCATGATTTCCTATTGCCATCATAATTTCAGTTCTTTCTCTTATATCCATGCCCATATCTTTTAAAATGTTTCCAGCCAAAATAGCACCAGTATGCGCATGATCAACTCTATTTACAGCATTCCCCAAATCATGTAAATAGCCAGCAATTTGAGCTAATCTAATTCTATCTTCATCATACCCTAATGTTCTTAAAATTTCTCCTGCTCGTTCTGATACTATATTTAAATGTCTATGTGCATGTTCAGTATAACCCAAAACATCTAATTGTTTTTGAGCAGCTAATATCAATTGCTCGACTTCTTCATTTTTTTTAACATCATCTAAAGTTATACTCACTTCTTGCCTCCTTATTTCTTCATTTTCTGATTTTATATATAGTCCATAGTGTCTTCCACCATATTCAGTAAATGCTCCTAAGAACAACTGTACATCTGCAGGTTTTATTGTATTTTTTATTTGAT